>JAQVDG010000107.1 GCA_028698395.1 Weeksellaceae bacterium | reverse complement strand
ATCTTGCGCCGAATATTGCACCGTCAACTTTTCCATACTTCGGTTTTTTGCCCATTTTTTATCCTTTGGTTGTTTTAATAAATATTCTTTTGTTGGTTTTATTATTTTTCCGAAAAATTCTTTTTGCTGTTTTATTTACAATTTTGTCTGCCGGGCTTTATTTTCCTTTGCAGACTTCGTATCAATTCTTTGGAAAGCCCTCTTCTGAACCGGCAGATTTAAAACTGCTCACATTCAACGGACATCAGCTGAGAATTTCCGGTTATGAAGAATTTTTTAAATCTGAAAATGCAGATATTGTACTTTTACAAGAGGTTTATTTAAAAAATAAACAACTGAATGAAATAAAAAAAGAGGTTTTCCCGGATTATTACCACGAAAAAAACTCAATTATTCAAGTATTCAGTAAATTTCCTATTATCGAATTCAAACAGATTTTTTCAGGAGAAAACGGAACCACCGGATATGCTGCTTATGCCGATTTGGATATGGGAAAAGACACTATTCGGGTAATAAATGTGTATTTAGAATCTATGTTGATTGATAAAAACTTAGTGAAAGAAACCGTTAATGATACGGAACAAAGAGAAAAAAACGTGAAAATTCTAAAAAATAAATTAACAAAAGGCTTTTTACGCCATGAAAAACAAGTTAAAAATTTGGTGTATTATATTGTTAATTCTCCACATCCGGTTTTATTGGCAGGAGACTTGAATTCTGTTCCTTATTCATACGAATACCAACAAATCTTATATCGGCTGAACGATGCCTATCTTTCAACAGGGAATTCATCCGGAACCAGTTTTCATGATTTTAAATATCCATTGCGTTTGGATTATGTTTTTCATTCCAAAGAATTTATACCACTTCGTTATAAAGTTCTCCGGAATGTGAACCTTTCTGACCATTATCCGGTTACAGCAACTTTTAAATTACCTTAAAAAACTATATATTTGACTCCGGATTTAACTAAATTAAATTCTGTAATTCAATAACGGATGTATGCAGTATTAGACATTGAAGCAACAGGCGGAAAAAAAGGAGAAGAAGACATTATAGAAATAGCAATTTATCAATTTAACGGAACAAAAATCGTAGATCAATTCATTTCTTTGGTACAACCGGAACGAAAAATCGACCCATTCGTTCAAAAGTTAACCGGAATTACTCAAAAAATGGTAAAAACAGCACCAAAATTTCATGAAATAGCCAAAAGAGTTGTTGAAATTACAGACCACACTATTTTAGTCGGACATAACATTGATTTTGATTATCGGATGTTAAAACAAGAGTTTAAAAAATTAGGCTATGCTTATTACAGAGAAACGATTGATACCTTACCACTTAGTGAAATTTCTTTTCCCAATGCTTCTTCTCATTCTTTGGGGAAACTCACAAAAGAATTAGGAATTCCGGTTACAAACCGCCACCGGGCTTCCGGCGATGCTCTGGCAACGCTTGAGCTATTTAAATTACTCTTAGAAAAAGATTCCAAAAAAATTATTCCAAAAAAAACAAAGCCTTTTTATCAGAATAAATTCTCTGTTTATTTTAAGGATTTACCCAATTCCATCGGTGTTTTCTATTTTCTAAATTCAAAGAAAGAAGTAATTTATTTAGCCCGTTCTACTAACATTGCACAAAGCGTTCGTAAGTTATTAACTTCTAAATCTTCTGCTGGCAATAAAATACGGATGAATTTTGAAAGTGTCGAATACGAAATAACCGGAAACGAAATAATCTCATGGATTAAAGAAGTCAACGAAAATAAAAGTTTATCACCCTTATTCAGTAAAAATCGTTTAAATCCACGTTATGGAATGTTTTTAAACTGTGAAAATGGATATAAAACTTTGAAAATTCATAAATTAAAAGACCGTAACGAAAAGGAGTTTTTACAAATTATGAATTTAAAAATGGGGCAAAAACTACTATCACTCATGACTGAAGACTACGAGTTATGTCCAAAATTAAACGGATTTGCTCCGGAAGATCAAGCTTGTTTGAGTTATGAAGTAGGGGAGTGCCACGGAGCTTGCGAAGGAGTTGAAGCTCCGGAAGAGTACAATGCCCGATTTGATAAATTTTTAAAGAAAATCAATCTTGAAAATCGTAGTTTTTTACTTATTGGAAAAGGAAGAGAAAGAGGAGAGTCTTCATTTACTTTAATAGAAAACGGTAATTGTATCGGTTATGGATATTATAATTACTACCATCAAATCAAATCTTTAAAAAGAATCAAAGAACGAATGACCGAAGTTGCACCTCATCCTAATTTAAATAATGTTATACAGGGATTTTTGTTTACAGAAAAATATGAAAAATTAATTCCATTGAATCCTCTTTAAATTTAATAAAAAAATGACTAAAAAAAATGAAAAATTAATTCCAAAAAACTGGAACGAAATAAAATCCAATGATTCTTGGGCATTGTTCAAAATCATGGCTGAATTTGTAAAGGGTTACGAAACCATGTCCAAAATCGGACCCTGTGTTTCTGTTTTTGGTTCTGCTCGCACAAAACCGGATTCTGTTTATTATAAAATGGCAGAAGAAATAGCTTATTTGCTCACTCAATCAGGATTTGGAGTCATCACGGGAGGGGGACCCGGAATCATGGAAGCCGCCAATAAAGGTGCTCAACGAGGAAAAGGAAACTCGGTTGGTTTAGGAATTACTTTACCTTTTGAAACCGGTTTGAATCAATATGTCGATTATGATTATAGCATCAATTTCGATTATTTTTTTGCGAGAAAAGTTATGTTCGTCAAATATGCACAAGGATTTATTGCTTTGCCGGGTGGTTTAGGAACTTTGGATGAAGTATTTGAAGCTTTAACTTTGGTTCAAACTCATAAAACCAGCCGTTTTCCAATTATTTTAGTCGGAACGGAATATTGGTCCGGGCTCATTGAATGGCTCAAAGGAAAAGTGTTAAAAGCCGGAAATATTAATGAAAAAGATTTTGAACTTTATCGTTTAGTCGATACACCTGAAGAAGCTGTCAGCCATATCAATGCTTTTTATGACAAATATCGAGTTCAGCAAAATTTCTGATATTTACACTAATTTTAGCACAAAACCGTTATTTTAAATAAGTTAATTTTCTTTTATGTCCCGATTATTTACTGCAATTTTTTTAAAAATTTTCTTTTTTTTGCTTTCTGTATTTTTTGTTCAAGCACAAAGTAACAATGCTCGTTGGGAAGATTATTTTTCTTATTCCAAAATAAGTAATGTGTTAGAGGTCAATGGATTTATATTTTGTAGTGCTGAAAATGGTCTGTTTTCGTATGACCCAAATACGTATGAAATTGAAAAAATATCAAAAACTAATGATTTGAACGACGTCGGCATAAGTGCTTTTGATTATAACAAAGATTTAGAATTGCTCATGGTTGGTTACCAAAGTGGAGAATTGGATTTTTTAGGACCGGAAGAAAATCATAATATGTTAGAGGTTCCACTGCATCAATCCTATTATGGAGATAAGCGAATTAACCATATTTTTCCGTATGGAGAAATGGCTGTAATTTCAGGAGAATTTGGCTTAGTTACGTTTGATTTGGTGAATTTTGAATTCATGGAAACTGTTTATTTTATCCAATCCAGCGTTTATTTTGGTGTAAAACAATCTGCAATTTTAAACGATGTAATTTATGCTGCCAGTGACAAAGGGATTTATAAACATAGTTTAGACGGTTTTATTGCAAATTTTACAGCTTGGGAAAAAGTAGAAGGGATTCCGGATACAGAATTTCAAAAAATTGTTGAATTTAATGGAAAAATAATCGCTTCATCTTGGTCAAATGTTTATGTTTTTGATGGAGAAGAATGGTCTTTCTTTGGTAATCTCCAACCACTAAAAGATATGCGTGTCAACGGAAATACGCTGAGCATCACTCAAGATCTTTCTGTTAGAAATTATAATGAAAACATTAATTTAGTAAATATAGCAAGTTTCTCAGAATCCTTAAATACTGGGATTAAAGTAGGAAATACCACGTACGGAGGATCAAATTTATACGGTTTATTAGACGGAAATACACAAATTCTACCCGATGGTCCTTACAATAATAAATCTTGGGCAGTTACATCTCTACAAGGTCAAATCTGGATTTCTCCGGGTGGAATGTCAAACTTTAATGCTCCTTCTTCCAATGCAGATGGTTTTTTTCACTTTAATGGAGAGCATTGGATTCACTACAGTTCCGAGCAAATTTTAAACGCGAAAGACATTGTGGACGTGGCTGTAAATCCGGAAAACATCAACGAATTCTATGTTTCAAGTTGGCATGAATACACAAGTTGGGGTGTGCCGGAGCCTCATATTGGAATGTTTAAATTTCAAAATGGACAAATGGTAGCACATTACAATTCAGATAATAGTACTTTAAAATTTCGAGAAAGAATAGCCGGAAGTTGTTTTGATGAAAAAGGAAATTTATGGATTAGCCAAACAGCTGCCGATCCAAATTCAAGAACTTTAATGCATCGATTAAGTCCGGATGGAAATTGGGAATCTATTGATGTTGTAGCGGCAACGGTTAATGCCGGAGCTAGAAAACCTATAGTTTACAACGGATACGGATTTTTAGCAATTCCGAGAAACGATACCGGGGTATCATCCGGAGTAAGAATTACGGATATGCAGGAAGTTTATACTATTGATACCTCCAATGATCGTGGAAAATTACCTTCGGGAGAAGTTATTTCAGTAGCAATTGACAAAAATGGAACACTTTGGATTGGAACTTTAGTAGGATTAAGAACATTATACAATCCTTTAGAAACCGTTAAATTAAGCTCATTTGAGACGCAGCCGGTCGTCATTATTCAAAATGGAATTCCGGAAGCTCTTTTAACCGATATACAAATTAATGCCATCGAAGTAGATGGAGGAAATCAAAAATGGATTGGAACAGAAAGCGCAGGTGCTTATTGTATATCAGAAGATGGAACCGAAACTATTTATCACTTTACTTCTGCTAATTCTCCTCTTCCGTCCAATAAGGTAAACGGCATCAGTATTGACCATTCTTCCGGAGTAATTTATTTTGCAACCGATAAAGGAGTGGTTTCTTTCCGAAGTGATGCTGTAGAAGTTGGAGATTCTTTTGGTGATGTTTATGCTTATCCCAACCCGGTTCGTCCCGGATTTACCGGAGAAGTAACCATAAAAGGTCTTCCCATCGATGCTGATGTTCGTATTGTGGATGTAGTCGGAAATTTAGTTTATCAAACCAAAGCCAAAGGTGGGGTAGCAAAATGGAATACTCGGAATTTAAAAGGAAAATCGGTGGCTTCAGGGGTTTATTTGGTATTAATGACCAATCAAGATGCTTCACAAAATAAACAAACAAAAATCGCTGTTATCCGATAATGTTAATTAAGAACCAAGCAATTGTACTTTCTTCTATCTCTTATGGCGACACTGGGAAAATCATCCGATTTTACACACAATCCAGCGGAATTTCTTCTTTTATTGCAAAGGGTGTTTATTCAAAAAAAAATAAAATCAACTCACTTTTGAGTCCTTTGAACTTCGTGGAATTGGTTTATGATGACAAAAAAAGTGGTCAATTACTTCATTTCAAAGAAATCCGACAACTCCATTATTATCAAAATTTTCACCAAAATCCGGAAAAAATAAGTATTGGATTTTTTTTGGCTGAAATTTTAAACTCTGTTTTAAAAGAAGAAGAAGCCAATCCGGATTTATTTAAATTTTTATCGTTTTCTTTTCTCGAATTCGACAAAAAAGAAACAATCATCGCCGATTTTCATCTTTGGTTTTTATTTCAACTGACTCAATTCTTAGGTTTTTATCCTTTACTCAATTCCGAACTTCCATATTTTAATTTAGAAGAAGGAATTTCTACCAAAACTCCTCCTGTCAATTTTTCACTTTCAGAGGAAGAGTTTTTTTTATGGAACAAATTAAGCAAACTTGATTTTTTTAACCAAACCTCACTTCAATTCAACCAAAAACAGAGAAATTTGCTTTTAAATTTATTATTAAAGTATTATGAGCTTCATATTTCTGATTTCCGACTTCCAAATTCTTTAAAAGTATTGAACGTTGTTTTTGAGTAAAAAGTTCTTAAAAACAAATCTATAAAGGTCAGTTTTTAGTTCTTTTTATACACTTTTCCCGAACCGGTACTATTTTTTTCAATGCTTGTAGGATTTCCTTTGTAGTAAACATCGCCGGAACCTTTGGAATTTATTTTTAGAATTTGACTGCAATTCACTTCAGAATCGCCGGAACCCGATTTTTGGATATTTACATTTTCAGTAATTAATTTAAAAGCTTCCACGTCACCGGAACCTCTCGTATTAATTTCCAGATTTTTTGCTTTTCCGGAAATTTCAATATCGCCTGAACCGGAAATTTCTAAATTAACTTGATTTGCATTGACTTTTGCTTCAATATCACCCGAACCGTTAACCGAAGCTGTAAATTTATCTACCGTTTGAATTCCTTTGGTTTCAATATCGCCTGAACCAAAAAGTTGGATAGAACTCAACTGATTGGAATTCAATTTTACTTTTATATCCTTTCTTGTTGTATAACTCTTATTCTCTTCAAATTTAATAATTAAAATCCCGTTTTTAACCTCCGTTTTAATATGTTCAATAATATTTGTTTCACCTTGAATTGTGATTTTTCCGTCTTGATTTCCATCATAAATTTCCACATCAAAAGAACCATTTGACTGAATTCCCTGAAAATCCGGACTTATATTTCGGGTAATTGTACCCATATTTCCATTACCTACAATTCGGCTTTGTCCACAAGAAAATACACAAATAACCAATAAAAAACTTGAAAAAACAGATTTCATAATTAGTTTATTTAGAGTTTAAAAGTAAGTTGATTCCTTAAATTTAATGCTATATTCTTAGAACTTTAACATATTATTGTTCGGA
>JAQVDG010000106.1 GCA_028698395.1 Weeksellaceae bacterium | reverse complement strand
AAAATAATACGGTTATTATTATTGTCCAAATGTCAAACATAATTCTGTGTTTTTAGTTTTTTTTTTATTCACAATACGCTCATTTTTAAGCAAGTCTAATCTTTTTTAAGTAAAAGTCGACTTGCATCTACCAATACTTTATCGCCTCGCAATTCTGAAATTTCGTCTGCAAATCCGTCGATGATTTGGTTTGGAATTTCAAGTGTCTGAATCTTTGAGTTGAGTTTAAAAGGGTGTGATTTCCGGATGGAAATTTTCCCAGTTGCAGTTTTGAGACTGTGTGATTTTCGCTCTTTATCAACGCCAAAGTAGTTGACAAACGCATAGTTTACAGTCTGTACGGAAATAGCCTGAACTTCTTGATCACGAAACCGAACCCGGTAACCTGCTTTGCGCAAAGCTCCCGACTGTTTGTCCAATACGGATATTTGCCGCTTGAAAGCATCACGCATTTGCATTGCGTATTTCTTTCCTATGGCTCGCTCTTCCGCTGTATAATCTTTAATGCTGATTGTTTCCATAACCCAAATTTAATCAATTTTCTTCATATACCAATAGTAAGTAAGATCATCATATATCCGTTCTTCTTCTTTTCCGGACTCATTTTTGACCTCTAACTTTTTTTGTTCATAGCCGGGCTGGTAGCCCAACTCTTCTAATACTTCCAACAAATCAAACTCATCAAAAGAAGTAGCCGGAATGATGCTGCATAAATTTTTGTAAATATCCAAAGTAGTCATTCTGATGGTGTAATCTTTTGTATCAGCCGGCTCGTAGAGGCGGCTGATTAAGTACTTAATCCGATCTTTATAGTCTTTCATAGTTTTCAGGTTTATTCATAAAATTACCATTGTGCATGAAATAAAGGTCATTTTCCATCACGGTGGAAATAAATTGATACAAAAGATTTCGGATTTTCTTTTCTTTTTTGGAATCTTCGGGAGTTTGCGGTTTAGCTGTTGTATTCATCTTGACCAGTTTTTGATGTGTGGAAAATACTTTTGTTTTTGCAGCTCAGTTAGGTAATGCCCATAGCCAGCAATTCTTTCTATCAACTTAGACGTTAGTTCTGTGTCTTTTGTGAAAAGAGGTTGATGATGTGACTTTAAGCTGGCATAAGTCGCTCTATACATGTCGCCGTCTGCCCACAATACGGCTATACTTTTGATTTTGCCGTTGTCATAAGCGGCATGGACTTCTTTGATGTTGTATTTCATGATTCTGATTTTACTTGGTTCATAATTTTTTCAAGCCATTTCTGTATGGCGGTTTCTAAGGTGTCTTTTGTGTTCATAATATTTGATTTTTAGAAAGTGCTAAATCTTGCAGTTCTGTGGTTAACCAATTTATTTGTTCCCGGACAGAATTTTCTACCACTGTATCCACTACATCCAAAAGAGTATCTGCCAAATCAAACAACTCACCTTCGGAAAGTTCGTCCGGTTCAACGCCTACATTGGTTGAGTAAACATAATCTTTGAACTTTCTCAATACTGAATGTTGATAATGAAAGTTTTCAGTAAATTCCTGACGCTCCTCTTGGTCCTCAGCATCTAAAATTTCGTCTGAAAACATAAGTTTAAAATGAGGTGTTGCTAAAATGGCAATACCCAGCATTTTGTTTAAATGGTTTTTTCTAAATTCAAGTGATTTCATAAAAATTGATTTTTAATTTAATTATTGTTTCTGTTTGATTATCACTTTGCAAATGTAACAGAAAAAACAATACAAACAAACAAAAAGAATAATATTTTTAATTTTTATTATTGTTTCTGTTTGATTTGTATATTTGTCGAAAATAAAGGCTATGTTAAAAATTAAAGAAATACTAAAGGAAAAGGGAATAACAGGAAAAGATTTAGCCAAAGAATTAAATATAACTGAAAATGCTTTTAGCCTTATAGTAAATGGAAAGAGACAACCACGATTTGAATTACTTGCTGAGATTGCTAAATATTTGGATGTCGATATTCGTGAGTTGTTTGTACCTACGAAAGAAGTTGGCGGTGTTCCTATCTATATAAAAGATGGAGACGAGTTGAAGGAAGTAGGAGAAATAAAAAAAGGTAGCGTTTAGCTACCTTTTTTTGTTATATAAGAATTCTATTTTATCAATTAAAAGAATTAATAATCTTATAGGTTATTGCAGTATTTGTAGCTTTAATTACTTGTAAACGCGCTCCCTTGAAGCCTATAATATCACTTTCGTTTAAATCATATTGTAACTCCTGATTAAATGCAGGACGAGCCATATCATTAACATATTCCCGATAAATAAATTTTAAATGAGAATCAACTCGACCATTATATATAAACTCTTGTTTGAAACATCTTTGACAAGAAGGATCATTATATATTGCCGGTTGAACTTCTAAAGTATTATAGTCTTTAGTGTAAATCCCGCCCATAGCACCTTCAAGTACATAAAATACTTTAGGTGAGTTTGTTGATTTTTCAACAGCAACACCAACGTAATAATAACCTCCATTTGAAAGGATTTTATCTGATTTGTTATAATATAACTTATACTTCTCTACTTCGCCAGACAAAGGTAGCACAGTTCCAATAGGGTATGAAAAATCTACAGTATAAATTCTCATTGACGGTTCTCTGTTAGTTATAATAACAGCATCTTGATATTCTTCAAGTCCTTTTAAAATAACTTGATCACCAATATCTTTTGTAATTTGAGTATTTAAAGGTAAATCATCATAAGTTCTTTGTTTTAAATTAACAGAATTTACTTTAACTCCACATGATGTTAGCATTAAGGTAGCTACACATAGTAATAATAATTTTCTCATAATATATAAATTTTAGTTTGCTCAAATATAGTAAGTAAAATGATGTATATAAACAAATTTGCATATATAAAGAATTGTTTATACATTTGTATCTGTAATTCATAATCAATATGAAAGTATGGATTCAAGTTCTTTGAAAAGGATGTTAGAAAAAGATGGTTGGTTTCTTGACCGAGTGAAAGGAAGTCATCATCAATTTAAGCATCCGACAAAAGCAGGAGTTGTAACGTTGCCACACCCAAGGAAAAACATTCCAAAAGGCACAGCAAATTCAATCCTGAAACAGGCGGGGCTAAAATAGCCCTGCCCTCAAAGAACAAAATATTTAATTTATAACAAATGAAAAAGGTAGAAGTAGTAGTCGAAAAAGACAAAGAGGGTATTTACTGGGGCGTTTCTCAAAACATTCCGGGTGTAATTTCAGCAGATGGAACTTCATTTGAAGAATTGAAAAGCAATTTTTCTGAAGCTTTTGAATTGGCTCAAGAATCTGATGACATTTACAAAGAATTTGATTTTGACTTCCAATTTAAAATGTCATTGAAAGACTTTTTTAAACAATTTCCGGAAATCAATAAATCATCTTTAGCAAAACGAATGGGAATCAATAGTTCATTATTCTCACAATATACAGCCACAAAACCTGCGTATGTTTCTGTTGAACGTATCAAAAAAATAGAACAGGAAATACACAAATTGGCTGAAGAACTTAAAACGGTAACGTTTTAATCCTGCAAACATTCAAAGAACTTAGCCCCATGAATTGGGGCTTTTTTGTACTCAACAAAAATCTTTATCCGCCCAAAAGCTGGAATCTGCTTTGAGTGGGTTTTTTACGTCTAAATCAAAATGGAATTCACAGCCAAATAGTCCATTGGCGGTTTCATAAAAGATTTCGGAGAACTTTACGGATTCTTTTCGGAACGAATTAACCAACCAATCAATCCCGGAATTGGGATGACTGTCTTGATTGATCCGGGACAGAACTTGTAAACCTATTTCCTCAGCTTGGTTAATTTTTTCGTATTGTCCGGAAAAATCATTGGGATCAGTTACACGGAACAAAATAGAAAAGGATATGGTGCGAGTTCCAATTGTACGTTAATAATAATCATCAAATTTCATTCACCCAATTCACTCCGAAAACGGCATTTAAAGCAGCTGTTTCGGTTCGTAAACGTTGGTTACCTAAAGAAATTCCGGTAAAATTATTACGTTCAGCCAATTGAATTTCTTCTTTTGAAAAGTCACCTTCCGGACCGATAAGAATCAAATAATCTTTTTTTGCTTCTAATTTGTTTTGGAAAGAAATTCGTTCAAAATTTTCATCACAATGTGCGATTAGTTTAGTTTCCGGATGGTTTTGTTGAATGAAATCATGAAATTTAACATTCTCATTTAATCGGGGAATGTAAGCTTTTAAAGATTGTTTGACTGCTGAAATAACAATTTTTTGACAACGTTCCAAATTGATGTTTTTTCGCTCCGAATGAAATGTTTTTAAAAAACTAATGGAATGAATTCCGATTTCGGTTGCTTTTTCTAAGAAAAACTCCAAGCGATCCATGTTTTTTGTCGGAGCAATGGCAATATGCAGTTGATAAGGAGTTGGAGAAATGAAAATAGGATTTTCAGTTAATTCTATTCGACGGATTTTGATGATAATTCATTGACAATTCCGACTTCCATTTTTCCATTTCCATCGGTTAATTGAATTTTTTCTCCTATTTTCCCTCTTAGAACTTTTTGAAAATGGTAAGCTTCCTCTTCTTGTAATTCTGCTGTTTGCTGAAAAATATTTCCTATAAAAAGCTGCATTATAAATTGTATTTGGCAACTGATTTTGAGGTTAAATCAGTAAAATTATTTTGTTCAAATTTCAATTGCCCCACCATAGCAATCATAGCGGCATTGTCCGTAGTATATTCAAATTTTGGAATAAAAACTGTCCAATTTAATTCCGGTTCTAATTGTTTTAAACGATTTCGGATTTCCGAATTAGCAGAAACTCCTCCGGCAATTGCAATTTGTTGAATTCCGGTTTGTTCACTTGCTCGAATCAGTTTGTCTATTAAAATATCGACAATGGTTTTTTGAATGGAAGCACATAAATCGTGTAAATTTTCCTGAATGAAATACTCGTTTTTTTGAGTTTCTTTTTGAATAAAATACAGTATAGCTGTTTTTAGGCCGCTGAAACTGAAGTTTAATCCTTCAACTTTAGGTTTTGAAAATTTAAACTTTTCGGGATTTCCTTCTTTGGCTAATTTATCAATAATGGGCCCGGCAGGATAGTTCAAATTTAGGATTTTACCGGCTTTATCAAAAGCTTCTCCGGCCGCATCATCAATGGTTTCTCCTAAAATTTCCATTTTAAAATAATCAGAAACTTTCACAATTTGAGTATGACCGCCACTTATAGTTAAACATAAAAAGGGAAATTTCGGCGGATGGGAATTAGCATCTTTAATAAAATGTGCCATAATATGTCCTTGCATGTGATTGACTTCAATTAAAGGAATATTCAAAGCCTGACTAAATGATTTTGCAAAACTATTTCCAACCAAAAGAGAACCCATTAGACCGGGACCGCGGGTGAAAGCAATAGCATTCAACTCGCTTTTATTGATTTTTGCCTGCTTTAAAGCTTCATCTACAACCGGAACAATGTTTTGCTGATGTGCTCTGGAAGCTAATTCCGGAACGACACCACCATAACTTTGGTGTACTTTCTGATTGGCAATTACATTCGATAAAATAGTATTGTTTTGAATAACAGCCGCAGCCGTGTCATCACAAGAAGATTCAATGCCAAGAATGATGGGAAAACTTTTCATTTATTTCAGTAAATTCATTAATTACCCTTAATTTTGTGCAAATATCGTAATTTATAGTGTGAAAATACTGAGAAGAACAGGAAGGCTTATTTTGATTCCGTTAATTGGGGTGCTTTTTTTATTGCTCACACTTATGGTTGCAATTCAAATTCCGGCTGTTCAGACCAAAGCAGCTCAATTTGCCATTGAAGAATTAAATAAAACTTTTGGAACTCAAATTCATATTGACCGAATTAGTATTGAGTTTTTTGGCGATATTAATTTGTACGGAGTTTCAGTTCAGGATCAATACGGATTGGATTTTATTGAGATTCAAAAAATTCAGACTAAAATTAGTTTAACCGGCTTGATTCGAGATCCAAATCATCTTACTTTGGGACAAATAAAAATGTATAATCCTAATTTTAAGATAATTACTTACAAAAATGATTCAACAAGTAATTTTATTACTTTCATCAATAGTTTTTCATCTGACAAACCCAAAGATGAAGAATCTATTTTTCGTTTGGATGGTGGATTAAGTGCAAAAAATGGACAATTACTTCTTCAAAATCAGAATTTAGAATCCAATAAACAAAATTGGATAGAAGCTAAAAATCTGAGTTTGGAAGTACAAAATTTCCGATTGGTAAATAGTGATATTTGGGCAGATTTGAAGCATTTGAGTTTTGACGGAAAACGAAATGGAGAAGATTATAATTTAAAAAACCTGTCGTTGCGTTTTCACATGTCCGACAAAGAAATGCGTTTTGATGATTTGGTATTTAAAACTTCTGATTCGGATTTTACCGGAAATTTGGTTTTTTCATACGATTCTCAATCGGATTTATCGGAATTTGATGATTTGGTTCAGTGGGATTTTATTTTTAATGAAAATTCTAAAATCGGCTTGAAAGACATTCGTTATTTTGTTTATGATTTTGATAAAGACAGTCAATTTGAAATTCAAGGTACGGCAAAAGGAAGTTTAAATAATTTAAATCTAAATGATTTCCGGCTTGTTAGTGATGGATTTTATTTAGGTGCTAAAACAGTTAATTTTAGTAATTTAACTAACGATAGGGAATTGACGATAGATTCAGAATTCCTAAAAGTAAAAACTTCTTATCAGAATTTAACGGATTTACTGCCCGGTTTTATTGCTCAATCTCTTCCGGAATTTATTGACCGTTTTGGTACAATGGATTATAATGGAAATTTAAACTTAACATCTAATGAAATAAAAATCAAAGGCTCTGCCATAACTGCTTTAGGTTCTGCTGATTTAGATGTGAAACTGAATGATTATACCGATAATTTAAAATACAAAGGAAGAATTGCCACTTC
>JAQVDG010000105.1 GCA_028698395.1 Weeksellaceae bacterium | reverse complement strand
GTACGCCTAATTATTTACATGATTCCCATATTCGCTTTGGATTGAGAGCCGGGACTGATGTGATTTGTGAAAAACCTTTGGTTTTGAATCCGTGGAATATTGATGCTTTAGAAAAAATCGAAGAAGAAACCGGAGGAAAAGTAAACACCATTTTACAACTTCGTTTGCATCCAAACATCATAAAATGGAAAAAACAAATTGAAGAAGGACCTCAAGATAAAATTTATGACATTGATCTGACTTATATTACTGCCAGAGGAAACTGGTATTACACCTCTTGGAAAGGTAATAATGAGAAATCGGGAGGAATTGCTTCCAATATCGGAATTCATTTTTATGATATGCTTGGCTGGATTTTTGGTTCGGTAGAAGAAAATCAGGTTCATATTTATCAACACGATCGGGTTGCAGGTTTCTTGCGATTTAAAAAAGCAAGAGTACGCTATTTTTTAAGTATCAATGCAGCTACTTTACCTAAACAAGCTTTAAACAAAAGAACTTTTCGTAAAATCGATATGGATGGACAAGAAATAGAATTCAGCGATGGTTTTACCGAATTACATACCGAAAGTTATAAGAAAATTCTCGAAGGAAAAGGCTATGGTTTAAAAGATGCCCGACAAAGTATTGAAATTGTTTCCACTATCCGAAATGCTGAAATAATCGGACTTAAAGGTGATTTTCATCCGTTTTGTCGTTTACCTTTAAGTCAACATCCTTTTAAATTATAACTCTTTGTATCAAATTAAAATCCTTCTTTCTCAACAACTTTTCACAAAAAAACATTTAAATTGCGCCCTGTAAAATCAATAAACTCTAATTCTGAACCCTCTTTTACCTATGACAAAAACAATAAATACACATTTGCCCAATAATATACACATTTGTTCCTCCGCTGAATTAGCTTCTCAAAAAGTAGCACAGCAAATTGCTCATGAAATTTTAGCAAAACAAAAATTAGGGCAACACATTGTTTTGGGTTTGGCAACCGGCAATACTCCCAAATTAGTGTACCATGAATTGGTTCGTATGCACCAAAATGAGGAATTGAGTTTTAAAAATGTAATCAGTTTTAATTTGGATGAATATTATCCCATGAATCCGGAACATCCGCTTAGTTATCACAACTTTATGCAAACTCATTTATTTAATCAGGTGGATATTCTTCCGGGAAATATTCACATTCCGCACGGAAGTTGGGAAAAACAAAAATTAGAGCAACATTGCGCTGAATACGAAGAAAAAATAAACCAATACGGTGGTATTGACGTGCAATTATTAGGCATTGGGCGCAACGGTCATATCGGTTTTAACGAACCCGGTTCTACATTGGATTCACGCACTCGCCTCATTGACTTGCACTCTACTACCCGAAAAGATGCAGCAGAAGATTTTGAAGGATTAGATAATGTCCCTACACAAGCTATTACCATGGGAATTCAAACTATTATTACAGCAAAGAAGATTTTACTTTTGGCATTAGGAAAACGAAAATCTGAAATCATCAAAAAAACTTTAGAAAGCTCTGTTTCAAATGAAATCCCTGCTACTTATCTACAAACTCGACAAAATATTGAATATATTTTGGATGAAGCAGCTGCTTCTTTATTAAATTCATAAAGTAACTTGCTTCACTCAGATGATATATTTTGTTTGTCATTTGATAAAATAATTCCACAAAAAAAGCTGTCTATTCAAAGACAGCTTTTTTTGTGAGATTTGAACTTAAAAATTAATCGTTCATATATTCTTCAATCGGTGGACAAGTACAGATTAAATTTCGGTCACCATAAGCATCGTCCACTCTTGCAACAGGCGTAAAGAATTTACGTCCTCTCACCCATTCCAACGGATAAGCTGCTTTTTGTCTGGAATAAGGAAATTCCCATTCGTCGGCAGTTACAATGTCTTGTGGATGTGGCGCATTTTTCAATACATTATTATCTTCCGGATAATCACCGTTTGCAATTTCATCAATTTCCTTTTTGATTTGAATTAAAGCTTCAACAAAACGATCCAATTCTACTTTGCTTTCCGATTCGGTTGGTTCAATCATCAAAGTTCCGGCAACTGGAAAAGAAACAGTTGGAGCGTGAAAGCCGTAATCCATCAAACGTTTGGCAATATCTGTAACTTCAATTCCTAATTTCTTAAATGGTCTGAAATCTAAGATAAACTCATGCGCTACCACATCATTTTGATTGGTATAAAGAACATCGTAATGTTCAGCCAAGCGAGCTTTCATATAGTTCGCGTTTAAAATAGCATGTTGGGTAGAAAGTGTTAATCCTCTTTCGCCTAACATACGGATGTAAGAATAAGAAATCAACAGAACCAAAGCAGAACCATAAGGTGCAGCTGAGAAAACAACGTTAGATTTGTCACCTCCGGTTTTAATCAAAGGATGTGAACCCAAATAAGGAGCAAGATGACGAGCAACGCAAATCGGACCGACTCCCGGCCCTCCGCCTCCGTGCGGAATTGCAAAAGTTTTATGTAAATTCAAATGACAAACATCTGCACCAATCAATCCCGGAGCTGTTAATCCCACTTGCGCATTCATATTGGCTCCATCCATATAAATCTGTCCGCCCGCTTCATGAATTAATCGGGTAACTTCTTTAATATTAGCATCAAAAGCACCATAAGTAGATGGATAAGTAATCATCAAACAAGATAAATTGTCTTTATGAGTTTCTATTTTTACTTTTAAATCTTCAATATCGGTTTCACCACTTGGTAAATTTTTCACTACTACCACTTTCATTCCTGCCATTGCAGCAGAAGCCGGATTGGTTCCGTGTGCAGATTCAGGAATGATGACAATATTTCTGTGCGCTTCTCCTTTATCGATTTGATAAGAACGAATTGCCATTAATCCGGCATATTCACCCTGTGCACCTGAATTTTGTTGAATGGAAGTAGCTGCAAATCCGGTAATTTCAGATAAATAATCTTCTAAATTTTTAATCATTTCCTGAAAACCGGCTGCGTATTCTTTTGGAACAAAAGGATGAACAGCACCAAATCCCGACCAACTCAAAGGAAGCATTTCGGTTGCAGCATTCAATTTCATCGTACAAGAACCTAAAGCAATCATAGAATGATTTAATGCTAAATCTTTCTTTTCCAATCTTTTGATATATCGCATTAATTCAGTTTCTGTATGGTAAGATTTAAAAACTTCATGCGTTAAAAAGTCAGAAGTTCTTTGTAATTCTGTCGGAATTGCGGATTGAGTAAAAGCAGGAGTTTCTAAGGATTTTCCTTTTAATTGAGCTAAAATCTGAATCAATTCTTTTACATCTTCTTCTGAAGTTACTTCATCCAAAGCAATACTGATTTTTCCGTTTTCGAAGAAATTCACTAAAATTCCTTTTGCTTCAAATTCTTCTTCTGTAATTCCGTCAGCATCAAATTGAACCGTGTCAAAGAAAGAAGAATGTGAAGTTTTGTAGCCCAATTGTTTCAAAGCTTCATTTAAGCGAACTGTTTTTTGATGAATATCAGTGGCTATGAATTTTAAACCTTCTTTTCCATGATAAACAGCGTACATTCCTGCCATTACTGCTAATAAAACCTGAGCAGTACAAATATTGGAAGTTGCGCGTTCGCGTTTAATATGTTGTTCACGGGTTTGCAATGCCATACGCAAAGCAAATTTTCCGTTTTTATCTTGTGAAACACCAATGATTCTTCCCGGAATCTGACGTTTATATTCTTCTGTACAAGACATATATGCTGCATGAGGTCCTCCATATCCTAATGGAATTCCAAAACGCTGAGTCGTCCCAATAGCTACGTCAGCACCCATTTCCGCCGGAGTTTTCATTAGAGTCAATGCCATTAAATCCGCTGCTATGGCTACTTGCATCTCTTTTGTTTTTAAATCTGAAATCAAAGCTGTATAATCTTTAATTTCTCCTGATTTTCCCGGATTTTGAAGTAAAGCACCGTAAAAATCATCCGTAAAATCAAAAGTATCCGGATTTCCAATTACAATTTCAATACCTAAACCACTTGCTTTAGTTTGACAAACGGCAATACTTTGTGGAAAAAGATTGTCGGCAATAAAAAATTTATCGGCATCTTTTTTTGTTCTTGGTTTTGCATTGAACATCATGTGCATAGCCTCGGCACAAGCAGTAGCTTCGTCCAAAAGAGAAGCATTCGCAATAGGCAAACCGGTTAAATCAGAAACAACTGTTTGAAAATTTAATAAAGCTTCCAAACGACCTTGTGCAATTTCTGCCTGATAAGGTGTATAAGCTGTGTACCATCCCGGATTTTCCAAAATATTTCGAAGAATCGGTGAAGGTAAAATAGTGCGGTAATAGCCGTAACCTATATAGGTTTTTGCTTTTTTGTTCTTATCGGCCAATTCACTCAAATGCTGTAAAATTTCATATTCAGTTAAAGCATCGGGTAAATTTAGTTTTTCGCTGAATCGAATATCAGCCGGCATGGTTTCATTGATTAATTCATCAATCGAATTCTTTCCTATGACAGAAAGCATTTCAGTAGCTTCGCCCGCTAAAGTTCCAATGTGACGAAGTGAAAAATCTTGTGTATTCATATTTGCTGCGGTGAATTTAATAAAACGCCAAATTTACGTTTTTTTATTGGGAAAAAAAGCTAATCTTTATCAAGTTCAAATGGTTTTGAAAAATATATAATTCTAAAAATAATTGAGTGTAATTACTGTGTTTTTCAATATTTTGCAGAGGATAAGCACAAAAATAGAAGTGAATTAAAAAGAAGAATGAACCGAAATATCAACCTTAAAACCCAATAGTAAAAAATTAATAAAATAGACCTAATTTTGTCGAATTAAATTGTTTTGATTTATGCAGGCTTCACTACCTCAATTCCGACTTCAGTTTATTGTTCTTCTTTGGGGATTTACCGGGGTTTTGGGTAAGTTGATTCAAACCGAAGCCGTTCCTTTGGTTTGGTTCCGCATTACGGTAGCTTCGGTTGTTCTTTATATGATTTTGCGGTTTCGCGGAATAAAATTGCAACTAACTAAAAAAGATTTGATTTTGTTGCTTGGAATCGGTGTAATCATCGGATTGCACTGGATTGCCTTTTTTGGAGCAATAAAAGTATCCAATGTGGCAGTAGCTTTGAGTACACTTTCCACCGGTGCTTTATTTTCAGCTTTTTTAGAACCAATTTTCTTCAAACGAAAAATTATTTTTTCTGAAATTGTATTGGCAGTCATCGTATCTGCCTGTATTTTATTGATTTACAATGCTAATCCGGATTATTGGTTAGGAATAGTTTTAGGTGTGATTTGCAGTTTTTTGTCTGCTTTATTTTCGGTTTCTAATGCCAAAATCCACACTCGATTTCCGGCTCAAAAAATCATGTTTTATGAAATGTTGGGCGGTTGGTTAGTTGTTTGTGCTTTTCTTCCTTTTTTCGGAGGATTTTCGGCTATAGCCGAAGTTTCATGGCAGGATTTGGGTTTGCTTCTTCTTTTAGGTAGTTTATTTACAGCTTATCCCATGATTGAATCGGTGAGTTTAATGAAGCACATCAGTTCTTTTACACTTTTACTTAATGTAAATTTAGAACCGGTTTACGGAATTATTTTGGCGTATTTTATTTTTGGAGAATCCGAAAAAATGACTCCTTTATTTTATGTAGCCACACTCATTATGGTTTTGGCTATTGTTTTTAATTCCATTTTAAAAAACAGAACATTGAAGAAAAAATCGATTTAAAAAATAATGAAACTATTTATAACGAAATAATTCCTTCAATTTTAGCAGCTTCTAAATAATAATGAATAACCTGCTCGGAATCAATCACATAAATCACCGTTGTGACAGAAGTATATTTTCCGTTTTTGGATTCTTTCATTTTAAATTGCGGATTAGCTCCATCAAACACTTTCTGGATTTCAGCTAAGGTTTTTAAAGTAGTGGGAACAATGAATTTATAGGTATAATACGATGGAAAAGATGTGGTGTCATCTAATCTTTCTTTGAATTTTTTATAAAACTCTTCCGGATTTTCGGTTTGGATATTCAAAATTTAATAATTTAATAATTGGTCAAAAATTTCGGTTAATTCACCATTCAGTCCGCGTGTTCTGTAATCCATAGGACGAGGTGCATTATCGTTCAGAAGTTCACCGTCTTTTCCAATAAGTAAAAATCGGGGAATGGTTTTAATTTGGTAATCTCTATGAAAAGTTGAAGAACCTCCAGCATACAGCTGAACTCCTTTCATATCCTGATTTTTTACCATTCGTTGCCATTTTTCTTTGTCTCTTTCTTTATCCACAGAAATACTCAGAAATTCAATGTCGGTATCCCGGTATTTTTCTTCCATTTCTTTCATCGCCGGAAGTTGTTCCAAACAAGGTCGGCACCAAGTTGCCCAAACATCAACATATACATATTTTCCTTTGAAATCTTTTAAATTTACCTTTTTTCCATCAATGGATTCAAAAGTAAATTCAGGTGCATATTTTTTGAAATTTTCAATTTCTTCCGGACTTCTTTCGGTTACTCCAACTACATCGGTAGAAGAAACTGATTTGTTATCAACTTTAGATTCACAACTGAAAAACAGAATAAAACTCAGAATAAATACACTAAATAATTTAATTTTCATTTCAAAAAGTATTAAACGGACAAATTTAATTAAAAAAAATGAGTGTTTTGTTACTTAGGTAACATTGGAAAAATCTACCAGTTTTTATCAATCAGATAAACCAATTGAGCCATTACCACTGCACCTAAATGCAATTCTCTTTTGTTGATTTTGTCAAAAGTATCGGCAGGGGTATGGTGAATATCAAAGTATCGTTGCGAATCCGGAACCAATCCGGCTAAAGGAGTTTTCATTAATCTTCCCAAAGGATTGATGTCCACACCACCATAACGACCGGAAAAATCATAAATTCCATACGGTAAAAATAAAGCTGACCAAGTTTCAATTTGTTTGATTTTTGAGATCGGAA
>JAQVDG010000104.1 GCA_028698395.1 Weeksellaceae bacterium | reverse complement strand
AATCGCATTCGTTTCTCCAACGAAATTCTCTTTCAGTATCAGCTCCATCATTTTTTTGTTTCGCACAAAAGTACATTTTTTTCTGATTTTGCGCAAAAGCTTGCTTGTTCATCCGGTCAAACCTATTAAATTTTCATTGTGTTTATTTATATTTACACAAAAATTCAATTGCTTTGTATCAATTTTATTCTGTTATAACACTATACAAATGAATTTTAAAACCATCAAATTACTTCTGTTATCGGGTTTGTTGATTTTCATTGGTTTTTATATTACCCAACCTGAAAAAAAGCTTGAGAATCCACAGCCGGAGCATCATTCAACTTCTTTACAAAAGATTGATGAATTAACTCAAGAGAAGATTGTTATAACTTATTTGAAAGAAAATCAAAAATTACCCACCTATTATATCACCAAGAAAGAAGCACAAAAAAGTGGTTGGATTGCTTCTAAAGGAAATTTATGCGAAGTACTTCCGGGAAAAGCCATCGGTGGTGATTTCTTTGGGAATCGGGAAGGGAAATTGCCAAAACAAATTGGAAGAAAATATTACGAAGCTGATATTAATTATAATTGCGGACGAAGGGGCAGCGAACGCTTAGTTTATTCTGATGACGGTTTAATTTTCATTACAAAAGACCATTATAAAACCTTTCAAAAACAATAAAATGAGAAAAAATGAGCTTTTTGATTTTAGTCAAATTCAAAATCCGGAAGAATTTTATCGGAAATTTAAAGAAAAATTGGCTTTACCTGATTTTTTCGGAGCTAATTTAGATGCTTTATACGATGCTTTGACCGGGTTTTTAGAAATGCCTTTGTCCATCGAATTTGTCAATATGAATTTATTGCAATTGGATGAATTTGAAGAAATTATTGAAGTAATGGAAAGTGTCCAAGAAGAACTTTCTGATTTTGAATTTTCTTATTTTTTGGAAATTTACGATGATGAAAACAGTGATTATGATTGGGACAACGAGATTGAATGAAAAATTATTACCCAATCTTTTTACTTTTTATCCTTTATATTCAAAAAATTCTTCTACTCCAGATTTGTCGTGAATAATAAACTAACTATTTTTTTTGTAACCTTTCCATTATTCGATTACTCTAATAGACAGTAACAACTTAAAAAAACAAAAAAAAATGGAAAATAAAATTAAAAGTCAAGTATTGACACAGACATTCAACTTATTAAAATACACATTTGGAATCGTGCCAATCGTTGCAGGTGCAGATAAATTCACAAATTTACTTACAAACTGGGAACAGTATATTAACCCATCTATGGCAGATCTTTTACCGTTTTCTACTTCGGTTTTTATGATGATTGTAGGTGTAATTGAAATTGTAGCCGGTATTATTGTGTTGAAAAAAGCCGAAATTGGCGGTTATATTGTATCGGCTTGGTTGACCCTTATTGCACTCACCTTGCTTATCGGTTTTAATTATGTGGACGTAGCTGTTCGCGATCTTGTAATGGCGATTGCAGCTCTTTCTATGGCAAGAATTTCTAAAATTATAAACGACTGATAATGAAACAATTTGAACGATTAACTGAAGTTGAAATTATTCATCGAATTTTAAATGGAGAAAAACCGCTTTACGAAATTATCGTAAGGCGGTTCAATCCTTATCTGTATAAAATCGGCAGATCATACAACTACAATCACGAGGACACACAGGATTTAATGCAAGACACTTATATTGATGCTTTCAAAAATTTGGCTCAATTTAAAGAACGTTCAAACTTTAAAACCTGGATAATCAGGATGATGCTTAATAATTGTTACCATAAAAAACAAAAATTCAGTTATAAGAATGAATTTGCAAATGAAATTATTTATGAAAATATAACGCCAATGTTCAGCAGCTCAAACAACAATACACAAAAGGATATTCATAACCGGGAACTGGGGCATATTATAGAAAAGTCGCTTTCTCAATTACCCGAAGCTTACAGAATGGTATTCTCATTACGGGAAATAACCGGTTTGAACGTATCAGAAACTTCTTCCCTACTCGGCATCAGCGAAGCCAACGTGAAAGTACGATTGAACAGAGCTAAATCAATGTTGAGAAACGAAATAGAAAAATCCTATTCAGCCGAAGAATTATTTGAATTTAATTTACGCTATTGCAATCCTTTTACAGAAAAAATTATGACTTTAATCAATGAACTTTAAAGTGTTTTTTAGATTTTTATTTTCTCTAATAAAACAACATTTTCAACATGATGGGTTTGCGGAAACATATCAACCGGTTGAATTTTTTTAAGCGTATAATGTTCTTTCATTAATTCCAAATCTCTTGCTTGTGTTGCTGAATTACAACTTACATAGACCAATTTCTCTGGGTGAATCTTCAAAATAGTTTCTACAACATTTTTGTGCATTCCATCGCGAGGTGGATCGGTAATAATCACATCAGGAGTTCCGTTTTGTGCAATGAATTCATCCGTGAAAATATCCTTCATATCACCGCAGTAAAAAGTACAATTTTCAATTCCATTTCTTTTTGCATTTTCTTTTGCCGCATCAATAGCTTCTTGAACAGCCTCAACTCCAATTACTTTTTTTGCTTTTTTAGAAACAAATTGTGCAATCGTACCCGTTCCGGTGTACAAATCATAAACGATTTCCTCACCTTTCAATCCGGCAAAATCACGAGTAACTTTATACAATTCATAAGCCTGTTCAGGATTCGTTTGATAAAAACTTTTTGGACCGATTTTAAATTGTAAATCCTCCATTTCTTCCATCAAAAAACTTTGTCCGGAATAACATTCAATTTCCAAATCATAAATAGAATCGTTTCCTTTTGAGTTGATGGCGTACAACAAAGATATAATCTGAGGAAACTTGGTTTTTAAATTCTCTAAAAATGCTTCTCTTTTCTCTTTTTCTTCTCTAAAAAATTGAATTAAAACCATAAATTCTCCTTTTTGATTAGAACGAAGCATCATAGTTCTTAAAAAACCGGTTTGATTTTTCAAATCATAAAAATCATACCCTTTTTCATTAGCAAAACGTTTGGCTTCCAATAAAATCGAATTTGAAGGCTCTCCTTGCAAATGACATTCTTTAATATCCAACACTTTACTCCATTGTCCCGGAATATGAAATCCTAAAGCATTTCGGTTATAAATTTCATCCGTATTCTGGATTTCATCCAAAGTCAACCAACGGCAATTGGAAAAAGTGAATTCTAATTTATTACGATAATAATAGTATTTTTCAGAACCCAAAATCGGACTAATTTCAAGATTTTCAAATTTCCCAATACGTTTCAAATTATTTTCTACCTCATCTTGTTTGAATTTTAATTGAGCTTCATAGCTAATATTCTGCCACTTACATCCTCCACAAATCCCAAAATGAATACATCTTGGCTCTACTCTAAATTCTGATTTTTTAAGGAACTCAACGGCTTTCCCCTCAAGATAACTTGATTTTTTTTTGAAAACCGAAACATTAACCACATCACCCGGTACAGCATCCTGAATCAAAACTGTTTTCCCATCAGGTGATTTCCCAATGGATACACCTTTAGCTCCGGCACGAAGCACTTCTATGTTTTCCAGAAAAATATTTTTTTGCTTTTTTCTTGCCATTGTGCAAAGATAGAATTTATCGGGATTGAATTTCAGGTTTAAAAAACACATTGTTATTTATAGTATTTATGACCTTCATTTTTGGTGTTGATAATTTATTCAAAAGCACAAAAAAAGTGTATAAACAATATAAAACACAAGGTAGATAAAGCTTATAAATCAATGATTTATATTGATTCGACCAATTTAATAAAATTAATTTAGTGTTTATGTTAACTTTTGTATATTTGGGGGTTATAGGGCATTTTAAAACGACATTTACGAATTGACACGGACAACCAAAACATTACAGATAACCCTAACAAACAATACCATGATGAAATATTTAGGTATAGCCACTTTAATTTTCCTTGCTTCTTGCGGGCAAACAAATAACAATTCAGACAAAAAAAAATGAAGATATTGTTACGGACAGCGTTTCCGAAAAAGAAGAAATAACCTCAGAAGAAAATTTTAACCTGACTGACAAAACAGTTAAATTTCTTTGGCGTGCCGACAAATATGACGAAACATACAAAAGTACTTTCAGCTCTATTTTCATAGACGAAGAATTTTGCAAAACCATTACTGACCCGGAAAGAGCAGCATTAGGATATGTTGCAACTTTTATTGGTAACGAATGTGATTGGGACGGAGAAGCTAAAAATGACAGAAGCAATTTGAAATGTATGATATTAACATCATTAGATTTGGGTTATCAATGTTCAGACAAACACTTAGGATTTCTTAGACAGATGTTTAAAAATGACACCAAAGTATTGGACGAACTTAAATCTGACAATTGTCCGACAGTTCCATTTACAGCAAACAGTCAAGAAACATTTGACGAAATAACTTTGACCGTTAAAGACGATCAGATTATAGTTTCATTTAGTGCAAATGGTATTAATCTGTCAATGGGTGAAAGCTGGAGTTGGACAGAAACAGATTACTTTCAGTTTGATACAGATAATAATATAAAACTGATTAAAAAAGATAAATCAGAAATAAAACGAGAACACTTTGGCATAGGCGAATAATAAATTCATCACCAAAATATAATTTTATCTGAAATTTTCTTTTAATCATCATCGTACATCGTTCCATTTTTCACACATTCCTAAACCTATTTTAAAATTTATTACAAACCGCAATTACTATATTGGCTCACGGAAGATAAATCAAAGAGAAAAAGGGAATATTTCGCAAAATCGCATAGACAATTAATAACCCAAACAAGAACCAAACAAATAAATTAGAATAAAAAAGTTGGGTTCGATAATTCGTTCCCAAAACCCAATTGGAAAAAGTTTGAGCAAGTAAAAAAATCACAAAAGGAAGACTTATAAATAATAATGGATTGTAATGAAAAGCTTGTTTGAATTCAAAATGAAGAAGATGATGAATCATACGCTGTGAACCACATCCCGGACAGTTTAGTCCAAAAAAAGTTTTGGAAGGACAAGCAATAAATTTTGATGATTCCACATCGGGATTATACGTATAAAAATAATACAAAAAAGCCCCACTCAGAAGTAAAGTGAGGCTTATAATTCCATATTTTATCTTATTAGAATTCATTTAACAATGAACCTCCAATTCCTAAAACAAATACCAAAATTAAATAAAGTATTACAAAAATAAATCCACTTGCGGCTGCATAAATAGAGAACTTTTTAGCATCTTCAGAAGCTTTCTGAGCAGCAGCATATTCTCCTTGTTGCCAAAGCGAATTAACTTTTGTTGATTTTATAATAGCAAAAATTCCAATTGGCCAACAGCATAAAATTGTACTGATAATTGCCCATGCCAAATAATTATCCGGCGGTGAGGATACCTCTTTCATCTGAATATTGTCATTTGTTTCCATAAAGTTTTATTTTTTTTGATTAGTAAGTTACGAATATATAAAATATAATTTTACGATGATTAATGTAGCACCTTTTTTTCTTCAGCTTGATGTTTATACTTGAAAACCAATGCAAATAAGACAGTTACAATCAATGCATAAACTGCAAAAATCATCCAAGCAGTCTCCCAACCTTTTAATTGTTCCAAAGCATCCGTTTTTGAAAAAACCAAATGGTTAACTACTTCTCCTGCTATTAACATTCCGATGGTAGCTCCAAATCCATTAGTCATCATCATAAATACACCTTGTGCACTGGAACGAATGTTTTTATCGGTGGCTTTATCCACAAATAAAGAACCCGAAACATTGAAAAAGTCAAATGCAATTCCATACACAATCATTGATAAAACAAACATCCAAACACCGGTTCCCGGATTTCCTACACTAAATAATCCAAACCGAAGGAACCAAGCAAACATCGCCATTAACATTACTTTTTTAATTCCAAATCGTTTTAAAAAGAAAGGAATTAACAATATGCAAAGCGTCTCAGAAACCTGAGAAAGCGAAATCAAAGCATTGGCATTGTTGGCTCCCCACGTATCGGCATATTCCGGAATTCCTTTAAAACTACTGATAAACGGATTGGCATAACCGTTTGTAATTTGAAGAGAAACTCCTAATAACATAGAAAAAATAAAGAAAATCGCCATTTTTCTATCTTTGAATAAACTAAAAGCTTTTAATCCCAAAGCATCATACAAAGATTGTTTTTGTCCTGAACGATTGGTTGCTACTCCCGGAAGTGTAAATGAATAAATCATCAAACTGATTCCTAAAATTGCTGAAACAAAGAATTGCCCGTAATTGTACTGAAATCCAGGAAAATCTTTAACATTAGAAAAATTAAAAATAAGTTCTCCGTTCTGCATTCCGGCAAAATTCACAAATAACATAGCACAGATAAATCCTATGGTTCCAAAAGTCCGTATAGCAGGAAAGTCTTTAATTGTATCAAAGTGATTATTCACCAAAACACCATAAGCCACTGAATTAGAAAGTGCTATGGTTGGCATATAAAAAGCTACGCTGACGGTATAAAGTGAAAATAAAATAGTGAAGTCCACTTGATTTCCCATTGTCATTCCATAATAACCGGTTGCAGCAATGAAAGCGGCTGCAATTCCATGAGAAATTCCTAAAAGTTTTTGTGCCGGAATCCAACGATCAGCTACAATTCCCAAAATAGCCGGCATAAAAATGGAAACAATTCCCTGCATGGCATAAAAAAGCCCGATTTGTGCTCCTAAACCAATGGAATCTAAATAATTTCCCATAGAGGTGAGATAAGCTCCCCAAACAGCAAACTGAAGGAAGTTCATCACGGTTAAGCGTAGTTTTATAGACATATACTCTGTGTTTTATAAGTTTTCGATTTTACTGAAAAGATTTACTTTCTTTTATCCAAGTCATCCCGAATCTGTGCTGCCAGCTCATAGTCCTCATTTTTAACAGCTTCCTTCATTTCGCTTTCCAATT
>JAQVDG010000103.1 GCA_028698395.1 Weeksellaceae bacterium | reverse complement strand
GTGCAATGATTTCAATTTCCTGTCCGGCCCCCTGACTTTCAACAACTTCTCCTATAATTTTTAAAGACGCAGCCGTGTGTATTCTTTTTAAAATTTCCGGGTTAAAGTTTTCAAAATCTATAACAATCTGAATGTTTTTTAAAGTTGAACCGTCATTAAGCGCAATAAAGCGATTACTTCTGAATGAACGCACCCATCCTTGTACGCAAACTTTCTGAAAATTGACTTCTTTTCCTTTATTTAATAGTTCTTTAATTGTATAGGTAAGCATAATTTTTTAGTATAATTTTTACAAAATTAAACATAATTTAACTAGTTCAGGCTATTGGGGTATAATTTTTGATAAAGCGGCAAAAATATGAGATTTTACAGTAGGGAGAATTATGAATTAGTACTCTGGAACTGAACTTCATACAATTTATGATAATATCCTTCTTTGTCCAATAATTCCTGATGTGTTCCTGTTTCTACAATTTTCCCATGATCCATTACCAATATTTGATCGGCTTGTTGAATGGTTGCCAAACGATGAGCAATCACAATTGAAGTCCGGTCTTTGGTTAGTTTTTCGGTTGCATTCTGAATTAAAACTTCCGATTCGGTATCAATTGAAGAAGTGGCTTCATCTAAAACTAAAATTTGAGGATTATAAACATAAGCTCTTAAAAATGAAATTAATTGCCTTTGCCCGACTGATAGATTTGCACCTCGTTCACTGACTTCCGTAAAATATGCATTGGGTAAACGCATGATGAAATCGTGAATTCCTATTTTTTTGGCGGCT
Source organism: Weeksellaceae bacterium (assembly GCA_028698395.1). Next base: position 6,249 of record JAQVDG010000103.1, on the reverse strand, counting down.
TCCTGAACTTCTTCCAAGGTAATGGAAGAATTCCCCAGAATAATGTTTTCGTAAATTGTGCTGTTAAATAAAAACACATCTTGTAAAACAACAACAATATTTTTGCGTAAATCAGCTAAATCAATCGAGTAAATACTTTTCCCATCAATTTTTATATCACCGGAATTAATATCATAAAAACGACTCAAAAGATTGATGATTGTAGATTTCCCGGCTCCGGTTGCTCCTACAATGGCAATGGTTTCTCCCGGTTTTGTGTCAAATGAAATTCCTTTTAAAACCGGATTATTTTTTACATACGAAAAATGAACATCTTTGAATTCAATTTTTCCCTGAATATGAGTAAGTTTTTCTGTTCCTTTATTCAGAAGTGACTGGTCTTCATCCAGAATTTTAAAAACCCGGTCAGCTCCGATTAAACCTCGTTGAATGGAATTAAATCGGTCAGCAATTTGCCGCATAGGCGTTGTGAGCATAGTAATGTACGTAATAAATGCAATTACATCTCCAACCGACAAATCACCATGAACCGCAGTCCGCAACCCTCCAAACCAAAGCAAAAGCCCAATTGCCAATGCTGAAACAATATCAACAACCGGAAAAAGTAAAGCAAAATAAACATTGGTTTTTAAAAATGCATTTCTCAATTCTTTATTTAATGCTTTAAAACCCTCATATTCTTTAGCTTGTCTATTAAAAAGTTGAATAATGGAAATTCCGCTTAAACGTTCTTGTACAAAACTATTGAGCTTTGCTGTAATCGTTCGTTCTGCCATATAGACCTTTTTCAGTACTTTTTGAAATTGATTGGTAATAATAATCATCAAAGGTAAAATGATGATGACAATCGAAGCAACCATCCAATTCATATAATACATAACACTAATAATTAGCGTTATGCGTAAAGCATCTACCATTAAAGTCAAAATTCCGTTGTTGAAAATTTCAGCAATGGTTTCAATATCCGAAACCGAACGGGTAACCAAAACACCATTAGGTGTGCGGTCAAAATACGACAAACGAAAACCAATGATGTGGTTGAAAAGTTTGACCCTTAAATACCGAATGACTTTTTGAGCTATTTTATTGGCAAAATAAATCAATAAGAAATTCAGGATAACTTCCAAAAGTAAAACTCCGGCAATAATTAAACAGAAGTAAAAAAGTCCTTGAATATCTTTTGTTAAAATATAATCATCAATGGCATTCCGCATTAAATAAGGTCGATAAGTAGAAACTACTGCACTAAAAATAGCAATGGAAACTACCGAAAAGAATAAAATCCGATAGCTCATGCCAATTTTTACTACACGTTTCAGTCCATTAAAATCAAACTTATTGGAATCACTCATTCTCAAAAATTGAATTAGGATATGTTACATTGTACAAATAAAGTCCTTGTGCGGGTGCAGAACCGCTGGCAAATTTACGGTCTTTTTGATGGATTATCTGTTGAAATTCTTCAATACTTATTTTATTTCGTCCCACATCAACTAAAGTTCCAACAATCGAACGCACCATATTTCGCAGAAAACGATCGGCTGTAATCTGAAATTTCAAAAATTCATTTTCATTCCAATCCGTTTCCTTTGTCCAAACTGCTTGTTTCACGTCACAAATATGTGTTTTCACATCCGTATGTAACTTGGCAAAACTGCTGAAATCTTGTTTTCCAAGTAAAAAAACAGCTGCTTCATTCATTTTTTTTATATCTAAATCCTGATGAATTTGCCAAGCTGAATTGTAATTAAATGGATTTTTTCCGATTTGAACTAAATAATGATAGGTTCTTTCCAAAGCATCAAATCGTGCATGAGCACTCGGTTTCACCGGAAAAATACGAGAAATAAAAATATCTTTCGGTAAAAAAGAATTCAATCGATGGAGTAAATCTTCGGGTAAATTTTCATCAAAATCAAAATGAGCAAATAATTTTCTTGCATGAACGCCGGTATCTGTTCGCCCTGCACCTATAATTGAAATCGTTTGGCGAAGCAAGGTTGAAAGTGATTTTTCTATCGTTTCCTGTACACTGATTTCTTTAGGTTGAATTTGCCAACCAAAAAAGTTTTTTCCGTTATAACTCAATTCAATAAAATACCGCAAACTTTCAGATTTAATTTGCAAAAATAGGAATTTTAAGACTTATGGAAAGTTTAATTCAAATAATTGAATTGCAGATAATAATTAGAAAAATACTGATTTTCGACGCTTATCAGGTGTTTTTCTTATCAATAATGAACCAATAAGAAAAACACCCAAAAAGCTAAGAACCTAAAAGAGTAATGTTCCTTATCACGAATAACGAAAACTTTCATTATTTAGTATAGAAAATTGATGTGTTTTTTAGATAATTTTATTTATTCCTTCCAACTAATTTCCCGATATTCGCTTTCATGAAAATTTTACATACAGCCGATTGGCATTTGGGGAAAAAATTAGATCGTTTTTCACGATTTGAAGAACAACAAAAAGTAATGAGTGAAATCATAGAAATTGCCGATGAACACAAAGTAGATTTAGTTTTGGTTGCCGGCGATTTATTTGACCATTTTAACCCAACCGTTGAAGCAATGGATTTATTTTATCAAACTTTAGTAAAATTATCCAAAAACGGTGAACGTCCACTTATTGCCATTGCCGGAAACCATGATTCTCCGGCACTGATTGATACTCCGAATTCATTAGCTCGTGCAAATGGGATTATTTTAATTGGCCAACCAAAAGCTGTTGTTCAAAAATTTGAATTGGCTCATTTTAAAATTACTCATTCCGATGAAGGATTTTTGGAAATTCAATTGAAAAATCAAAATTTTCCTGTTCGTCTTTTGCATACAGCTTATGCAAATGAAGTTCGGTTAAAACAATATTTAGGCGAAAATAAAGAAACGGCTTTAAATACTGTTTTGTCAGAACATTGGCAAAAACTAACCCATCAATATTGTGATGAGAAAGGAGTGAATTTATTGCTGTCGCATCTTTATATGAACGTTCGCGGAAAAACACTTTTGGAAGAACCCGATAGTGAAAAACCAATTAAAATCGGAAATGCTGATTTGATTTATTCAGAATCCATTCCGAAACAGATTCAATACACGGCATTAGGACATTTACATGAATTCAATAATATTGGAACTGACGAAAGACCAATTGTATATTCATCTTCTATTTTGAATTACAGTTTTAGTGAAGCCGGACAGCAAAAATATGTGGTAATTTTAGAAGCAGAACCTGACAAAGAAGTTAAATTTGAAAAAATTCCATTAAAAAACGGACGAAAATTAGAACGAGTTTCATTTACCAATGTAGAAGAAGCGGCAATTTGGTTAAAAGAAAATCCCAATTCATTAGTTGAACTGACTTTGGAAACTGAAGAATTTTTAAAAGCTGAAGAAAGACAGAAAATTTTTCAATCACATGATGGAATTATTCACTTAATTCCTAAAATAAAGCCCTCTGATATCAGATCAAATAAACAAGAAAAAATCAATTTGAGTTTGAATGAAAAAGAATTATTTCGTTTGTTCTTTCAATCTAAAAAAGGACAAGAACCCAATGATGAATTAATGGATTTATTGAATGAAATTTTATCCGAATAAAAATTCTCCAAATTTACCCATATAATTTTCCAGATTTACCCATATAATTCCACAAAATTACCCATAAAAAAATCTAAATTTGTTCATTTACCTGGTCAGATTTTAAAAAATTAAGTATAAATTTAAGCTAAAAGACAGTAAAAGTGATTCCGATTCAATTAACAATAGAAGGTCTTTATTCCTATCAAAAACGACAAAGCATTGATTTTACCGAATTAACAGATGCCGGTTTATTTGGGATTTTTGGTGAAGTCGGTTCGGGAAAATCTTCTTTATTGGAAGCAATTTCTTTTGCCTTATACGGTGAAACAGAACGAATGAATTCCCGAGAAAAACGTAGTTATAATATGATGAATTTAAAATCAAATCGTATGTATATTGAGTTTGATTTTTTCAATCATGAAAATCGGAAATTTCGGGCAACTCGTGAGTTCAGACGAAATACCAAACGTTTTGACGATGTGAAAAATTATTCCACTGTTTTTTATGAATTTCAAAATGAAAATTGGATTCCTTTGGAACATCAAAATACAGAAACTATTTTAGGTTTAAGCTATTCAAATTTTAAACGAACGATTATCATTCCACAAGGTCAATTTAAGGAATTTATTGAATTAGGCGCAGCAGATAGAACAAAAATGATGAAGGAAATTTTTGGACTTCATCGTTTTGATTTGCAAGATAAAACCGGAATTTTAAGAAGTAAAACAAAATCAAAACTCGATCAATTAGAAGGAAAATTAGATGGTTTTGAAAAGGTTGATACCGAAATTTTATCAGAAAAAGAAGATGAATTAACAATAGCCAACAAAACGCTTCAAGAAACTCAGAAAGAACATGATTCCATAGAAAAAACTTTCCAAAAAATGGAGTCAGTAAAATTGGATTTTGAAAATTTACAAACAAAGAAAAATGATTTAAAAAAATTAGAAAATCAAAAAATAGAAACTGATAAAAAACAAAAAGAAATTGATGAATATGAATTGATTTTCAATACTTGTTATTTGGATTTTACTGAGCAGAAAAAATTGGAAATTCAAAAAAACGAATTGGAAGAAAAGCTGAAAATAGAAAAAGGAAAATTGGATGAATTCAAGAAAGAATCGGATGAACTCAAAGAAAAGTTGCTTAAAATTCAAGCTGATTATGAGATTTTGAATGAAGAAAAATCAAAAGTCGATGACTTAAGTCGAATTATTCAAATTTTAAAATCCACAAAAAATATTAAAACTTTTATCGAAAGAAGTAAAAAGGGTTTGCAGTTAGTAGAAGAGAAAGAAAAAGAAGAAAAAAGTTTAAAATTACAACTCACTGAAAATGAGGAAAAAATTCAAGAAAAACAAAACCAACTGATTTCTTCTGAACTTTTAATTGAAGTAGGTAATTGGTTTTCAAAATTAAAATTAAAAACTCAAAACATTGAAAATCAAAAGAAAAAAATCAAAGAATGGCAATTAAAATTCAATGAGAAAAAAGAAAAATTAGCTGCTAAAAATTATAAAAGTGAAGATTTTGAGCAAGAATTTCATCAAAAAAATACAATCTTAAAAGAGCAAAAAACAAATTGGGAACTTCAAAAATCACATTGGGAAGTTCAGCAAAAATTGGCAGAATATGCACATGAATTACATGATGGAAAAGCTTGTCCTTTATGTGGTTCTCTCGAACATCCGAATATTGCAGGACATAGTGATGAAACTGAAAATTTGTCGAAAATTTATACGAAATTACAAGAAATTGAAAAAGAAATTGACAAAAATCAGAAGGATTTTAATGCAATCCAGCTTCTTTTGAGCGAACAAAAATCCATTGAAAATCAGATAGAACAAGAAAATGATTTTTTAAAACAACTTGAAAACGAATGGGAAAAACATCAAAAATCATTTTGTTGGCCAAAATTTAAGCCCAATGATTATCAGGGTTTTGAATTGAGAAAAAATCAGAATGCGAAAATTGAAAAAGAAAAAAACGATTTTATTCAAGAAAATAGCGAAAAAAGAAAAAAATTAGAGATTATCCAAACTGAATTAAAAAAATACAATGATGCTCTGATTAAATTCAGAGAAGAAGAAGCAATTTTAAAAGGTGAAATTAATCAGAATATCAATAATTTAAAAGTTTTAAAATGGATTGATTTTTCTGAAAAACCCATTGAAATAGTTCAAACAGAATTGAATCAATTGCATCAAAAAAATCAACTAATTGAGAAAAATTATCAAGAGTTTCAATCGAAAATAAATGAATTAAATCCTAAAATTTCAGCTCAGGAAAAATCCATCGAATTGTATGAGGAAAACCAGAAAATTCTAATAAAAAATTTAATTCAAATTCAAGAATCTATTCAGCAAAAATTAGAAAAATCCGATATTGATTCATTGGAAAAAATTCAAGAGATTTTGAGCTTGAATTTGAATACAAGCATGATTAGGAAAGAAATTCAAACATTCAGAATTACTTATGAAAGCTTGAAAAATTCAATTTTAGAATTAGAAGAAAAACTAAAAAACACTTCGTTTGATGAAGAAGAATTTGAACAAGAAAAAGAAAAATTAACAATTAAAAAAGGTGAATTAAAAGAAATCAACGAACATTTTATACGGCTAAAAACAGATTTGACCCGATTGAAAAAATTATACGAGGAAAAAAAGGA
>JAQVDG010000102.1 GCA_028698395.1 Weeksellaceae bacterium | reverse complement strand
TGTTTCTATTACTGGGGAAAACCGAGTGTTGGCACACTATGGCTTAGAAGTTTTGAGAAAATCACCGCGACCGGGAATTAAAGCTTTATTAGGTGAAATCTCTACCGAAAATATCTCAATTTCTAATATTGTGTTTTCAGTTGCACCCCGAATCAATGCAAGTGGTCGTTTAGAGCATGCCTCTCAGTCAGTTAAACTCCTGATTTCCAATGAGAAATCAGAAATTTCAACTATCTTTTCTCAAATTGATGAATTAAACAAGCAACGAAAAGAAAAAGACGAAAACATTACAGTTGAAGCCATTCAGTTGATAAAAGACAATAAAGAAGAGGAGCGTTTTTCTACAATCGTTTACCATCCGGAATGGCACAAAGGCGTTTTGGGAATTGTCGCTTCCCGATTAATTGAAACATATTATCGTCCAACTCTTGTACTGACAAAAGGAAATGAGGGTGAAATTACCGGTTCTGCACGTTCTGTAAAGGATTTTGACATTTATGAAGTCATTGATGCCTGTTCGGATTTACTAATTCGCTATGGCGGTCATCAATTTGCAGCCGGATTGACTTTAGCAGAAGAAAATTTAGAGAAATTCAAAGAAAAATTTGAATTCTTAGTCAAAGAAAAAATTCAACCTATTCAAAGAATTCCTTCTTTAGAAATTGATGTTGAAATTCCATTTTCTTCGATTAACACTCAATTTGTGAATGTTTTGAATCAAATAAAACCTTACGGACCAGGCAATATGACACCGCTTTTTCTAACACGTGGGCTTATTGGCGGATTTGTAACAAAAATGGGAAAAAACAACGAACATTTACGTTTGGATTTAAAAGACAAAAATGGAATTACCTTTAAAGGAGTTGCCTTCGGAATGAGTGAATTTATTCAGGATTTTCAATACGGAACCTTTGATATCGTGTACTCTATCGACGAAAATCATTGGAAAAATAAAACGTATCTACAACTCAATATTCGTGATGTTCATTTTACATAAAGCTCGTTTTTTCACTTGAATTTCCCAAGTGCTGATGAAAAATTAGTACTTTTGGCTTTAATTTATTTGAATCTGAGGTAAAATCATGACAGAAATGAAAGTAGGATTGGTTGGGAATGGAAGTTGGGCAACGGCTATTGCAAAAATGTTGTGTGAAAACCATAAAACTATTAATTGGTGGGTTCGAACCGAGTCAACCCGGGAAGCAATTCTGCAAACCCATTATAATCCACACTATTTGACTTCTGTAGAATTTCATCCAAAACAACTAAATATTACTACCGATATTAATGAGTTAGTAGCTCAGTCGGATTGTGTGATTTTGGCTATTCCTTCCATACATTTAGAGAGTTGTTTGAAAAATTTAATTGTTCCGTTTGAAAATAAATTTGTTGTTTCGGCCATCAAGGGAATTGTTCCGGTTCATTTAAAAATCGTAGGAGAATATTTGCACGATGAATTTAATTTAGATTATGATAATTTTGGAATCATCGCCGGTCCTTGTCATGCAGAAGAAGTTGCTTTAGGACGACTTTCTTATTTAACAATTGCTTCTCAAAATAAAGAAAAAGCCACCGTTTTTGCTGATTCATTAAATTCCCGATTTATCAGAACCAATGTTTCTCACGATGTTTTTGGAATTGAATACGCCACTATTCTGAAAAATATTTATGCCATTGCCGCCGGAATTGCGCATGGTTTGGGTTATGGCGATAATTTTCAAGCAATTTTGATGAGTAACGCCACACGTGAAATGAACCGAATCACGCAACATATTTCACCGGTAAAAAGAGATGTAACAAAATCGGCCTATCTGGGTGATTTACTAGTAACTGCTTATTCCTATTTTTCACGAAACCGACTATTTGGAACCATGATTGGGAAAGGTTATACCGTAAATTCTGCCATTATGGAAATGAATATGGTTGCCGAAGGTTATTATGCTACCAAAAGTGTATATGAGCTAAAAAAAGTTTTAGAAGTGAAAGCTCCTATACTGGCAGCTGTCCACAAAGTTCTTTACAAAGGAAAATCACCTCAAAAAGGGTTTAAAAAATTAGTAAACAAATTAGATTAGATTATGAAATTACCACAAGGATTAATAACGGGATTAGTTTTTTTTGTTTTAGGAATTGCCGCCATCATCATCGGAGTACTTCTCAAACTAAATCACTATGCAGACGGTTGGATAACCGGAAATAACATTATCTTGTTGGGAATGTTTCTCGAACTTTTAGGTATCTTCTTTTTTGGTTCATCTTTATTGAAAACATTAAATAAAAAGAAGTGATTCGCCAGGATTTTATTTCTAAAATTATCGAACAAATGGTCACATCCATTGCCCGTATGTTGAAACTGGATTACGAAAAAGAAACCCGGGATTATTTGAATAGTTTTGAAGAATTACTTAAATCCTATTATAAAATTTCTTCTGCTCAATTAGAAAAATTACTTGAAATTGATTCGGAAAGAGATGCTTTTTTATTAGATGAAAAAACAAAAAATTTACAACTAAAATTATTTTTAAATGCAGGTTTAGCTTTTCATCTTGAAAATGAAAAACAAAAAGCAAGGTATTGTTTAAAAATAATTGAACGAATCCAAGAACAAAATACACGAGTTTTTGAGTTTCCATCTTCTGAAAACCTACAATTGAATGAAGAAATTTTACAATTAAAACACCTTTTGTTCCTCGACTAATTCGTTCATTTATGAATACTAAAAAAGAAATATCCTTAACTTGCAAACGATTTATGACACGTTTTTTAGTTTATTTCTCTGTTTTTTTTATTTTGATTTCATGCGCTCGCCAAGGTCGTCCTACAGGTGGTCCAAAAGATGAAATTCCTCCTCGTTTTGTAAATGCAATTCCTGATACACTTGCCATAAATGTTTCCACAGATTTAAATGAAATTCGAATTAATTTTGATGAATATTTAATTTTGAAAGATTATACTCAAAATATCATCGTTTCTCCGCCATTTAGAGGAAATACAACTTATTATCCAATCGGTTCTCCCGCAAAGTTCATCCGAATTAAATTTAGTGAACCGCTCCAGAAAAACACAACCTACAATATTAATTTTGGAAATGCAATTCAGGACAATAATGAAGGAAATAAATTACCTTATTTTCAATATGTTTTTTCCACCGGAGATTTTATTGATTCATTAGAAATTCAAGGAAAAGTAATAGACCCTTTTGTAAAAAAACAAGCAAAAAACCTGATGGTAGGTTTGTTTAAAGTCGATTCTGCTTATAGTGATAGTCTGATTTTAAAAGAAAAACCGTTTTACGTTGCCAAAGTAAATGAAGAAGGAAAATTTACTTTAAACTATTTAAGTTCAGGTAAATACCAATTAATTGCATTTGATGATGAAGTTCAAAATTTACAATTTGATATTGGAAAAGAAAAATTAGGATTTATTGAAACTCCAATTGAATTATCTGAAAATCAGGAATTTAATGTAAATATTTTTGATCAACCAACGGAATACAGAACCAGAAAAGCAGAACAAAGAGCTTATGGACATTTGGTTTTTTTATTTTCCGGTCAAGCAGAAAACATTCAAATTCAACCACTTGATTTTGATTTCAACACTTCAAAAATCTCATACCAATCCAAAAGTGATTCCTTGAATTTCTGGTTCAATCCGGCTATAGATTCGATTGGAGAAAAAGCTACCCGACTTAACTTTTTGGTGAAACATCAAGAACAAACAGACACTCTTTCTGTGGTTTATAATTTTCAAACTGAGCATAAACTAAGTATTACTCAAAAGAAAACATTAGAATATGCTCCACAACGACCGGTTTATTTCACTTCCAATTATCCGATTAATCACTTGGATTCTTCAAAATTTACTGTTTTCAAAGATTCTGTTCAATTGCCGGTTCAGATAATTCCGGATGAAAAAAATAATCATCGTTTTTCTTTAAATTTCCCAATCGAATTAAATTCCAATTATAAAATTGAACTAAATCCGGGTGCTATAATTGATTTTTTTAATGAAGAAAGTGACTCTCTCCAGTTTGGTGTTCAAACCCGGACAAAAAACGAGTTTGGTCATTTGTATTTGAAATTAGAAAACAAGCCCAAAACACCTTTCTGGATTCAATTATTGAACGATAAAAACGAAATTTTAGATGAAAAATATTCAACCGATTCAAAATTTGAATATCCTTATTTATTAAGTGGAAATTATTATTTTCGGATTTTAGTTGATGAAAATGAAAACGAATTTTGGGATACCGGTGATTTTTTTACAAAAAAACAAGCAGAAAACGTTTATATTTATCCGACTTTCATCAATGTTCGTCCTCTTTGGGACATGGATGAAACCTGGATTTTACCACAAGAAGATAATGAAAATGGTTCAATTGATGATGAAGAATTATTATAAAATTTTAAACTTTTGAAATTAGCACAAACATATTCTTGGAATGCTCAAAATTACGATAAGTTCAGCCCTTTGATTTTGGATTATTTAACCCAAAATGAAAAAGCAGCCGAGTTTTATTCTGATTTTCCAGATGAAACAACTTTTATCCAACAAGCAAAATCAAAATTAAAAACCTATCAACATCGTGAAACTGTTTATTCTGCATTGAAAAAACAACTTCAAACTCTAGATTTATCGGATAAACAAGTCGAAAATTTAGAGAAATTCAAATTAGAAAACAGCATAACCATCACAACGGGACATCAATTAAATTTATTTACCGGACCGCTTTATTTTTTCCATAAAATCATTCAGGTTATCAAAGCGAGCAACGAAATGACGGCAAAATATCCGAATTTTAATTTTATTCCGGTATTTTGGATGGCGACAGAAGATCATGATTTTGAGGAAATTAATCATTTTTATTTTCAAAATGAAAAAATTAGTTGGAATAAAAAAGCACAAGGAGCGGTTGGGAAATTGGATTTAGAAGGAGTAAGTTCGGTTTTTGCCGAATTTTTTGAAAAATTTCCGGATTCACAACGAAAAAAAGAATTGGAAAATCTTGTAAACTCTTCTTATTTGAATTCAAAAAATTTAACTGAAGCCACACAAAAATTAGTACAGGGATTTTTTGGAGAATATGGACTTTTATTATTGGATGGTGATACTAAGGAGTTGAAAAAATTAATGATTCCGGCATTTCAAGAAGATTTAATTCAGAATTCTGCTTTTACAATTGTTGGAAACACAAACCGAAAGTTAGAGGAAAAAGGTTATCATCAACAAGTTCATCCACGAGAAATCAACTTATTTTATTTAGGAAACGGTGAGATTCGTGAACGAATCGTTTCATTAAATGGTAACTTTCATGTGTTGAATTCAGAAATTCAATTTAGTCAACAAGAAATCATTCAAGAACTTCAAGATTTCCCTGAAAAATTCAGTCCTAATGTGATTTTGCGTCCTTTGTACCAAGAAACTATTTTACCAAATATTGCTTATGTTGGTGGAAGTGGTGAAATTGCCTATTGGTTACAATTAAAAGACTTTTTTGAATCACAAAATGTACTTTTTCCCTTGTTGGTCGTTCGGAATTCGTTATTGTTTATTTCCGAAAAACAAAGACTGAAATTAGAGAAATTAAATATAAAATATGAAGATTTATTTTTGCCTTTTTCGCAACTTTTAAATCAAAATATTGAGAAAAACTCTTCGGTTCAGATTCCTTTTGAAGATTATTCAAAAAAATTACAATGTATTTTTGATGAGTTGAAAGAAAAAGCGATAGAAACAGATATTAGTTTTTCAAAAATGGTTGAAGCTCAACAAAAAAAACAATTATCGGGTTTAGAAAAAATGAAAAATCGTTTGATTAAAGCCGAAAAAAGGCAACAATCAGAACGTGTAAAACGAATTGAAGAACTATACGAATCACTCTTTCCGAAAGGAATCTTACAAGAACGGATTTTAAATTTTTCTGTACTTTATTTGGAATATGGAAAAGAATTTATTGAGGCAATTTTCAACGAAATAGAACCAATTGATTTTCGTTTTATAATTAAATCTTTGGTTTAAAATAAAGAATTGTACTTTTGTTATTTAATAAAAACGCTTAAACAAATGAAAAAAGTCGTTAGTTTAATTTTATTTTTCTGTATGGCAGCTTGGGGATTTTCACAAGAAAAAACTCATACTGTCCAGGCTCAGGAAACAATTTACGGGATTTCTAAGCACTATCATATTTCACAAGATGACTTAAAAAAAGCTAATCCATTTTTGAATGAAAGAGGATTACAAATCGGGGATATTTTAGTGATTCCAAATAAATCGGATGGTGCAATAACCGTAAATTCAACAACAATTGAAACTCCGGATGTTTTTATTCCGACAGAAGATGCAAATTTTATTTATTTACAGATTCAACCTAAACAAACGATTTATTCATTAACAAAAGAATATTCCATCAGCGAAGAAACATTAAAAAGCCTGAATCCGCAACTGGCACAAGGTTTAAAAGCAGGTGATGTAATACGAATTCCTAAAAAACAAAAAACAGAACAAAAAGAAGAAGAAATAACGCCGGAAGGAATGTATAAAGTTCAAAAAAGCGATACAGTTTATTCTTTATCCAAAGAATTTGACGTAAGTCAGGAGGAATTTTATATTGCTAATCCTTTGGTTCAAATTGATGGATTAAAAGTGGGGACTTATGTGAATATTCCCAAAAAAGGAAAATCTAAACCTGCTGTTTTTCAGGATGGATTTATAGAACATATTGTAAAACAAGGAGAAACAGTTTATTCCATTACACGTTTATACAAAATTAGTTTTGCAGAATTATTAGAAAATAATCCGGAGCTGAGCGAAGGTTTAAAAGCCGGAATGGTATTAAAAATCCCACTTCCGGAAGATGCTAATGTTCCGATTATCGGAAAAATAAAACGAATCAACGACAATGAAATCAACATTGCTTTAGTTCTGCCTTTTCAATTAAACAAAAGCGGTTCTTCTGCTGAAAAAAGTATCTCTACCGATATTTTAATTGGCTCAAAAGTCGCTTTGGATTCTTTAGCTCACAAAGGATATACCATCAAACTAACCGTAATTGATTCCGAAAATGAAACATCAACCATTGAAAGTTTAGT
>JAQVDG010000101.1 GCA_028698395.1 Weeksellaceae bacterium | reverse complement strand
ACAGTAATCGGGCATACAACTGAGCAAAATGCAGAAAATTATTTAATGCTGAAAGGAGAAAATTCTGCTATGAAATTAACTGCTCAAGGCTGGAATTCTTTTGAAGAAGAATAAATTTCTCAAAAAAGTAAAAAAAATAATTAAAAAATAAAAACCTGATAAACAGCTGTTTATATTTTTATTGTTAATAAAATTAAAAAATTAACAAATAAAAAGATAAAAATTTTAAAAGTAGCACGGAATTGGTAGAGTAGATAAAGTATAATACTTAAACCATAACGTTATGAAGACACTTAGACTTTCTTTAGCAATTATTTTAGGATTTTATACTTTAAGTGCAGAAGCTCAAAGTAGAAACGGAAACACAACCGTAAGAAACACTTCAAACACAACAACGAATGTACATTCAACTTCCAATGTACGGGCTCAATCAGAATCCGGAGTACGTGCCCGGTCAGAATCCCGAAATGGTAAAGTTGTTTCTCCAAATAATCCCCGAATAAATTCTCAGCCGCGCCAAAGTGGAAACACTTTTTCATCAAATGAATTTTCTTCTGCACAAAATTCCAATATTATTCGTATTGATCGGCAACCCGAAGCACAAAACTTCAGCCGGAATTCTGTTCGATTTACTCGTTCAACATCAGAAAGAACTATTTATTACTCAGGAAATACAGGAAATTTTGATGCTGTTCGGCATAATAATTATAACTATTATATGGACAATGGATATTTTTATCAATTCCAGAATAATCGTTATCGTAGAGTAGCAGCACCTTTTGGAATGCGAATTCATCAGTTGCCCCAAAATCATTTGAATATTTATATAGGTGGAAGTCATTATCATTATTACCACGGAACTTTTTATGTTTGGGATTATGACAGTTTTTATGTAGTTCAACCTCCGGTTGGTGCAATTGTGAGTGTTTTACCTGCAGATTATGAAAGAGTATTCATCAATGGACGACGTTATTATGAATATTTTGGAGTGCTTTATGCAAAAGTTAATTTTAACGGACGAAGAGCTTATCAAGTAATGGGTTACTTATACTAAATCTAAAAAAAACAATATAAAATGAGGTGATTTTTCGCCTCATTTTTGTTTTTATAAAAAGTAACAAAAGTTACACCTTAGGAATATAAAATCTGTAATTTTGTGTTCTTAAACTAAAAAAATATGTTTGGATTTTTGAAAAAATTAGTAGGTGGAGGAAATCGTGTTAACTTAGAAGAAATCATACAATCAGATGTCTTTTTGATTGACGTTCGAACTCCGTCTGAATTTCAGTCAGGAAGTGTGAATGGGGCTGTAAATATTACGCTTTCATCTCTTGATAATCAAATAAAAAAGTGTCAAAATAAAACGAATATTATTGTTTTTTGCCGAAGTGGAATCCGAAGTGCACAAGCTAAAAGAATTTTAGAAAAACATGGAATTCAAAATGTTTTCAATGGTGGCTCATGGCAAAACGTAAATTACATTTGTCAAAAAATAAATCAAAGTGAAAAAAACAATTCAAAATAAATTAAACCAGGATTTTTGGAACCAACGTTGGGAGAATAATCTAACCGGTTGGGATATTGGTTATGCTTCGCCGGCTATCACAGATTTTATGATGAATTTCCCGAACAAATCAGCAAAAATCCTTATTCCCGGATGTGGAAATGCTTATGAAGCAGAATTTTTAGTTGAGCATGGTTTTACCACTATTACTTTGTTGGATATTGCTCCCAAAGCAGTTGAACGCTTGAACGAAAAGTTCAAGAATTTAATGAATGTACGTATTTTGTGTGAAGATTTTTTCCAACATCAAGAAAAACATGACCTTATCATCGAGCAAACTTTTTTCTGTGCTATTTCACCCGAAAAACGAGAAAAATATGCTCAAAAAGCAAATGAACTATTAAATGAAAATGGAAAAATAATCGGTGTGCTTTTTAGTCGTGAGTTTGAAAAACAAGGACCTCCTTTTGGCGGAAATAAAACTGAATACATTCCACTTTTTGAACCATTTTTTACAGTTGAAAAAATGGAAAACTGCTATAATAGTATTGAACCACGGAAAAATTCCGAATTGTTCATTCATCTTTCAAAAAAATAAAAATCACTTTTTTCTTTTTGAAAAAACAATCAGTTTTTAAATTGTACTTTTGTGCGTTTATTTTGCCAGATAAATGAAAATTATCAATTGGACATTAAAAGGAATTGGGCAAATTATGCTTCAGGAAAATGCCCTAACGGGATTGATTTTTTTGTCAACTTTAACAATTTCCAATTGGAAATATGGATTAGCGGTAATTTTAGCAACATTGAGCGGAACAATCATTGCTCAAATTCTGAAATTCCCCGAAAAAGAGATTAAAGCCGGTTTATATGGATTTAGTGCAGCTTTGGTGGGTGTTGTTTTGGTTTTTCTGTTTGAATTTACAATTTGGATTGGATTATTAGTTGTTTTAGGAGCAGTTTTAGCAACTTTACTTCAGCGGTTTTTTATTAAAATAAAATTTCCGGCTTATACTTTTCCCTTTATTTTGGTTGCTTGGGTTTTTATTTATTTTTTGACAATTTCCTCATCGGTTTTGCCCTCTGAAAATCATCCGGAAGGTAATTTAAAGTGGATAGATTTTTTACTTTTAGCTCCAAAATCGTATGCTCAGGTAATTTTTCAATCTGATTTTTGGATAGGAATTTTATTTTTTTTGGGAGTTTGTATTCATTCGCTTGCTGCAGGATTATACGGTTTATTTGCAGCTTTTTTAACTTCTTTATTGGCATTTTATTTGGGTCAAAATCCAGAAGATATTACTGCAGGATTATTTGGCTATAATGCTGTTTTGACTGCGATTGTTTTTGCTGGTTCTCGTCTGAAAGATGGAGTTTGGGTAGTAATTTCAATAATTTTGACTCTATTGGTTCAACTAATTTTAGTAGAAACTGAAATTTTAAAAGCAGTAGGAGGTGTTTTAACCTTTCCTTTTGTTGCCGGAACTTGGTTGACGCTTTTTATTCAGAAAAAATCACTTCAATTTAAATCGTTTGTCCTGAGGAGGTAAAGGAACAAATTCTGTTTCACCTTTTACTTTCGGGAAATTTTGTTTTAACCAATCTGTTTTGGCCTGTTCGATTCGTTCTTTGCTACTTGAAACAAAATTCCAATAGATATAGCGTTCTTCCGGAAAAATTTCTCCACCAAAAATATAAATTGTTGAGTTTTCTGCCATTTTAAATTCACATAATTTAGAATCTTTGGCAATTAAAATTTGTTTAGGTCCATATTCATTATTTCCTTCTAAAATACTTCCTTCCAAAATGTACAAAGCACTTTCACCAAATAAATCTACTCCGATTTTCACCCAACTTTCTTTCTTGGATTTGATTTCGATAAAATATAAATTACTATGAACCGGAACGGGCGATTTACGATTAAAAACCTGGCCGGCAATGAGTTTAAAATTCAATTCGCCTTCTGTCCAAACGGGTAATTGTTTGGCTTCAATATGTGTAAAAATCGGTTCTGTTTCTTCCAATTCTTTTGGAAGAGCCACCCAAATTTGTAAACCGTGTAATTTTTTGGAAGTTGTTCTCAAATATTCCGGTGTTCTTTCTGAATGAACAACTCCTTTTCCGGCTGTCATCCAATTTACTGCACCCGGTTCAATGATAATGTCAGAACCTATACTGTCGCGGTGATGAATGGCACCTTCAAACAAATAAGTAAGTGTGGATAAACCAATGTGGGGGTGTGGAGCTACATCTAAATTCTGATAATCTTTTAAATCTGCCGGTCCCATGTGATCGATAAAAGCAAAAGGTCCGACTGTTCTTTTTTGTTTAAATGGTAAAAGACGACCTACCATGAAATTCCCAATGTCTGCCGCTCTTTCCTCTATAATGATTCCTACATTTGACATATTTTCTTTTTCTCAAATATAGTTTTTATAAATGAAACTTTTCAGCAAAATCTTTGTCTTTGTTCATTTGTTGAACTAATTCATCCAATGAATCAAACTTTTTGTCATCCCGAATTTTATGTAAAAATTCAATTTCGATTAGTTCACCATAAATAGCCTCATCAAAGTCCAATACAAAAGTTTCCACTCTTTTTTCGCCCGAATGAGTAATTGTAGGTCGTGTTCCAATACTGGTTAAAGCTTTATAGGTTTTTCCTTGTCGATAAAGTTTTGACATATAAACTCCATTTTCAGGAAGGAGTTTGTATTGTTCTGTTTCTAAATTTGCAGTGGGAAAACCTAAAGTTCTTCCTAATTTATCACCGTGAATTACTTTTCCTGTCAAAGAATAATTTCGATTTAACCCTTGATTGGCATATTCAATTTTACCTTCTGATAAAGCTTTTCGGATTTGAGTCGAACTGATATGTGCGTTATTTGATTTTACTTCTTCAATTTGAATACAGTTGAAACCGTATTCTTTGGAAAGTTGATGCAATAATTCATAATTTCCCTCACGTCCTTTTCCAAAATGATGGTCATAACCAATTATAATGGTATGAATTCCAATTTCATCAACCAATAATTTTTTAACAAAATCAGTAGCACTTAATTCTGAAAATTTTTGAGTAAATGGATGAAGAATTAAATTCTGTAAACCATAATTCTCTAAAAATTTGATTTTCTCTGATAAAGTTGTGAGCATTTGCAAACTTTCGGGCGATTTATTTAAAACAATTCTTGGATGAGGTTCAAAAGTCAGCAAAACACTTTCGCCGTTCACTTCATTTGCAATCTGATTCAACTTTTTCAAAATAGACTGATGTCCAATGTGCAAACCATCAAAAGTTCCCAGAGTTAAAACAGGTTTTTTAATTCCTTTACAGTCTGAAATTTTTTCAAAAATTTTCATCGTGCAAAGGTAAGGATTTACTCGAAAGAGAAAATTTAGTTCAATGAATTTAATCCGAAATAGAATAAAATATTTTTTAGTCAAAAAATGTAATTCAGATTTTGTTTTGAATATAATTACCTTTAAAACAACAATAAAGGATGAAAGAAAGCAAAAAGCCCGATGACTGATAAAAATCTTATTTTTTATTAGAGTTGAATCAGTTCATTCGCTTATATTTGCACCAAATTTAAAAAAACACTTAATCTTTATAAAATGGCAAACCATAAAGGAAAAATTGCACAGATTATCGGACCGGTAATCGACGTTGTTTTTGAAAACGCAGAAAGCCTTCCACAAATTTATGATGCATTGGAAATTCCAAGAGCAGGTAAAGAGTCGTTGATTCTTGAAGTAGAGCAACATATCGGTGAAGATACCGTTCGTTGTATCGCAATGGATTCAACCGATGGATTACAAAGAGGTCAGGAAGTAAGAGAATTGAACGGACCTATCACAATGCCGATTGGAGAAGCTATAAACGGTCGTACTTTCAATGTGGTTGGGGATGCTATTGATGGATTAGGAAATATTGATAAAACAGATGGATTGCCGATTCACAGATCGGCTCCGAAATTCGAAGATTTATCGACTTCATCCGAGGTTTTATTTACCGGTATTAAAGTAATCGATTTGATTGAACCTTATGCAAAAGGAGGGAAAATCGGATTATTCGGTGGTGCAGGTGTTGGTAAAACCGTATTGATTCAGGAGTTGATTAATAATATTGCAAAAGGACACGGTGGTTTGTCGGTATTTGCCGGAGTGGGAGAGAGAACCCGTGAAGGAAATGACTTACTTCGTGAAATGTTAGAAGCAGGAATTATCAAATACGGTGATGAATTCATGAAATCCATGGAAGAAGGAGGATGGGATTTATCAAAAGTAGATAAAGAACTGATGAAAGAATCCAAAGCAGCATTTGTTTTCGGACAGATGAATGAACCTCCGGGAGCACGTGCACGAGTAGCTTTGTCAGGATTAACTTTGGCTGAATATTACCGTGATGGTGATGGTTCCGGTCAAGGGCGTGATGTTCTTTTCTTTATTGATAATATTTTCCGTTTTACTCAGGCAGGTTCTGAGGTGTCAGCACTTTTAGGACGTATGCCTTCAGCGGTAGGATACCAACCGACTTTGGCAACTGAGATGGGAGCGATGCAGGAAAGAATCACCTCAACCAAAAGAGGTTCTATTACGTCGGTTCAAGCGGTTTATGTACCTGCGGATGACTTGACTGACCCGGCACCTGCTACAACTTTTGCCCACTTAGATGCAACAACTGTATTGTCTCGTAAGATTGCTTCTTTAGGAATTTATCCTGCAGTTGACCCATTGGATTCTACCTCAAGAATTTTAACTCCTCAAATTTTAGGAGATGAGCATTACAATTGTGCACAAAGAGTAAAAGAAATCCTTCAACGATACAAAGCTTTACAAGATATCATCGCCATCTTGGGTATGGAAGAATTATCTGAAGAAGATAAATTGGTCGTACATCGTGCAAGACGAGTTCAACGTTTCTTATCTCAACCGTTCCATGTTGCCGAGCAGTTTACAGGTAATCCGGGAGTTTTAGTGGATATTAAAGATACAATCAAAGGATTCAATATGATTTTAGATGGTGAAGTTGACCAATATCCGGAAGCTGCATTCAACCTGAAAGGTACGATTGAAGATGTAATTGAACACGGAGAAAGAATGTTGGCAGAGGTTAATGCATAAAAACTTGTTTTGTGTTATAGTTTTACGTTCAACGTGGAGCTTGAAGTATGAAACCTGAAATAAAAATATAAGATGAAATTACATATCATAACGCCACAACACGTAATCTTTGAAGGAGAAGTAGATGCAGTAACCGTTCCGGGAAGGGATGGGGAATTCCAGATGTTGAATAACCATGCAGCTATTGTTTCTTCATTAGATAAAGGAACTATTAAAATTAAACTACATTCAAAAACAGTTGCTGATTTTGATAATGTTTCAGGGAAACTTGAGAAAGTTCCCGGGAACGAATTGGTTTATCATTTTGACGTTACAGGTGGAGTAGTGGAAATGAACAATAATGTTGTAACAATTTTAGCGAATTAATTAAATAAAATATACATTTGAAAGCTCGGTTTTTTTTCAGTAAAACCGAGCTTTCTTATTTTTTGTAACTTTTTCAGAATCTTAATGACTTATTAAATTTAAGTTATAAAAATGGAAAAAGTTCTGGAAATTT
>JAQVDG010000100.1 GCA_028698395.1 Weeksellaceae bacterium | reverse complement strand
CTTTCACATTCGATTATGTTTAATCTTCCGGTGTGAAAAAAATGATTGCAAACCGGCAAATAAAAAAATAAAATGAATACATTTAAAGAAATGGGCTTGAATGAAAGCCTGTTAGAGGCTGTCCATAATTGGGTTTTGTAGAACCGACTCCCGTTCAAAAACAAGCAATTCCCCACATTTTAACCTCAGAGAAAGACTTAATCGCTTTGGCACAAACCGGAACCGGAAAAACCGCTGCATTTGGTTTGCCGATTTTGGAAAAAATTGATTCAGAAAGTCGGACTATTCAGGCGATAATTCTTTGTCCAACTCGTGAACTTTGTTTGCAGATTACCAAAGATTTAGAAAAATATGCAAATCATCTTTCGGCACTTAAGATTTTAGCGGTTTATGGAGGAGCTGATATAAAAAAGCAATTGGACGGATTGAAAAGAAACCCTCAAATTGTGGTTGGGACTCCCGGTCGTACTTTGGATTTAATCGAAAGAAAAGCTTTGAAAATCAATCATATCGATTGGTTGGTTTTGGACGAAGCTGATGAAATGCTGAATATGGGATTCCGAGATGATATTGATTCAATTTTAGAAGGAACTCCGGCCGAAAAACAAACTTTATTATTTTCAGCAACCATGCCTAATGAAGTTCGTAGAATCGCTTCCGAATATATGTATCAGCCCGTTGAAATTTCAATCGGAAAAACTAATGAGGCTTCTAATGATGTTGAGCATCAGTACTATATGGTTCGTGCAAGCGACCGTTATTTAGCATTAAAACGAATTGCAGACATCAATCCGGATGTTTACGGAATTGTTTTTTGTCGAACAAGGAGAGAAGCCAAAGAGATTGCCGATTCATTGATTCAGGATGGTTATAATGCTGATGCTTTGCACGGTGATTTATCGCAGGCACAGCGTGATACCGTAATGGAAAAATTCAGAAGAAGACAACTTCAGTTATTGGTAGCAACAGATGTAGCGGCTCGGGGAATCGACGTAAATGAACTCACACACGTTATTAATTATAATTTACCGGATGATCCTGAAATTTACGTACACAGAAGCGGTCGTACAGGTCGTGCCGGAAACAAAGGAATTTCAATTGTCATCGCTCATTCCAGAGAAGGACGAAGAATCAAGGAATTAGAAAAATTAATTCATAAGAAATTTGAACATAAACCGGTTCCAAGCGGACAAGAAATTGTGGAAAAACGCTTGTTTGCATCCATTAATAAGATTGAAAAAATTGAAGTAAACGAAGCTCAAATTGAACCTTATATGGAAACTATTGCTAAAAAATTAGCATGGATGGACAGAGAAGAGCTTCTAAAACGATTTGTAGCAGCAGAATTCAATACATATCTTGACTATTATAAAAATGCACCGGATTTAAATGTAAGCGAATCCGGAAGAAAAGAGCGAGACAGCAAACACGGAAATGTACGCGGATTCACTCGTTTTTATATCGGAATTGGACAAAAACAAAAATTAAAAGCTCCAAATTTGATTGGGCTAATCAATGACGTAACCCATACACGGGATATTAAAATTGGAGAAATTGAGATTTTGAGAAATTTTTCGTTTTTTGAAGCTGATAGCGAATATGAACAAATAATTCTGAAAGCTTTTGCTAATGAAGAAGTGGAAGTTCAGGTTTCTAATCCGATTGACAAGAAGGAAAAAAGAGAAAAACGTTCCGATCGTGGTCAATTTGAGAAAAAAACCAGAAAAGGAAGTTCGAATTTTAAAAGTCGTAATTCTGATTTTGGAGGATTCAAATCAAAAGATAAAAAACGAAGAAATGGAAGTGGAGGCAGAGGAGGAAGAAGATAATTCTTTGGTTTCATTTTGATTAAAATAATAGGGAAGCTCTCTGATTCAGAGAGTTTTTTTAGTATTGGATTTCTAATTTTTAGTCAAGTAAGCATTTCAAATTTGCCCTATATTTTTCAAAATAGAAACTTTTAAAAAGATTGAAAAATCGATAATTTTTTGTTTTTATAAGAAAATAACAAAATTATAAGACCTCTAAGTATTATATTGTGATTAAAATTAAGTAGTTTTGCAGCAAAGCTATTTTTTAAGAAGTTTTTTATTTTTCTATCCATCAAAATAAATAAAAAATAATGCAGAAGAACAACTATCATCGTTTTCATATTCCGGTAATGGGAATTGGGTTTACACTTGATACACCGGTGAAAGTCGCAAAATACGGTATTGATTCCGTGATTTCCATTGTGGATGATATTATCATCGAACAAATGCGCGAATATTATTATACAACTTTAGGACGGATTTATCAACCGATTACTAAAAAAGATAATGATTACCGGGCCGGACGAATCACCGATTACCTTAATTTGGTCAATTCCATGGTGAAAGACAAATTTCAAAAATTAAAAAATCAGAAATTTGAACAAAAATTGGATTTACATAAATATTTTGAATTGTTACCCGAAACTTCTCCCATAAAATTATTGTACAAAAAGATGGAGAAAGAAAACGATTCGGTTCAAAAAGAAAAACTTCAAAACGAGTTAAAAGACCAACTTCGTTGTGGAGCAATTGATGTGAATATAATGGCAAAAGTCGATACGGTAAATTACGATTCAAAAGGAAATGCTTTACCCGAAATTTATAACGATGCCATGGCAGCATTGCGCGGATTTGCCAATAGCGATTTGGATGCAGCCGTTATTTTAAGTGCCGGATTAAATCCGAGATTATACACTTATTTTGAGGAATTTAATGATTTTTATCCCGATGAAAATTCCTACTTAAAAAAACGAATTATTTTAAAAGTAAGCGATTTTCGTTCTGCTTTAATTCAAGGAAAAATATTAGCCAAAAAAGGACTTTGGGTTTCTGAATTCCGAATTGAATCCGGATTAAATTGCGGTGGACATGCTTTTGCAACCGACGGAAAGTTATTAGGACCGATTTTAGAAGAATTCAAAACTAAAAAAGAAGAACTTCAAACCGAACTTTTTTCCATTTGCCAAACAGCTTTGAAAAACAAAGGAATTCAGAATTTTAAAGAAATTCCATTGACTCGTTTAACCGTACAAGGAGGAATCGGAACCGCTAACGAACAACAGTTTTTATTGGATTATTACCAAGTTGATTCTGCAGGTTGGGGCAGTCCTTTTTTATTGGTTCCCGAAGCCACTAATTTAGATGAATCCACTTTGCAGCAATTAGCAACTGCAAAAAAAGAAGATTATTATTTAAGCGATGCTTCACCTTTGGGTGTTCCTTTTAATAATTTAAGAAATACTTCCAATCAGCAATTGATACAAGAAAGAGTGGATAAAAACCGACCGGGAAGTCCGTGTTTGAAGAAGTTTTTGACGTTTAATAATGAATTTACCGAAAAAAGCATTTGTACAGCATCACGTCAGTACCAAGATCTAAAATTAAAAGAATTAGAAGAAACGGCTGTTTCTCAAGAAGAATTTGACGAAAAAAGTAAAAAAATACTTGAAAAAGAATGTTTGTGCGAAGGTTTGGCAGTTCCGGCTTTATTAGCAAACGATGCCGCTAAACCCAAACAAATTAAAGCAGTATCCATTTGTCCGGGACCGAATTTAGCCTATTTCTCCGGAACTTTTTCACTGAAACAAATGGTTGACCACATCTACGGTAGAGCTATGATTTTGAATCAGTTAAACAGAGAAAACATGTTCATTAATGAATTGGAAATGTATGTAAATCATTTGAAAAAAGAAATGAATAAATCACTGAATGAATGGACAACCAAGCAAATTAAGTATTTTGAGAACTTCAAAAATTCTTTATTGGAAGGTGTCGATTATTATAAAGGAATAATGACTAAAATGTATTTGGAAACAGAAGAATACCGACAAAAATCCATTCAATCATTGAATGCTTGGGAAGAAAAAATACAACGAATTGAAATTCCACAAGTTTCTTTTGCCTAAATCAAAACCAGTAAAAACTAATTGTTTGATTTTCAGCAATGAATTAAGGAGAAAGTAAATCTCAAACAGATTTATAATCACTTTTTTAATAAACTTTTAAAATAAATTTTAAATTTGTAAAAATACTTCCTGAATGAATATAATTCTTTTTGATGGAATTGAATGGGAAAACCTTCGTCCTTTGACATTAACAAAACCTTTTGCTGAATTGCGAATGGGTATTTTTACATTCAGAGAACGTTGGGAACAACTCATCAGAGGAAATTATTCTTATTTAACCCGGGATTATCTTTCAGAAAAATACCCACTTCATACCGAAAAAATCAATTTATTTATCAATCCGGCTTTTTTTCCGTCACACTTAATCAAAGAATGTATCGAAAAATTAAAAGAAGGCGAAACGCTTTGGCACAATGCTCAATTGATTGCCGGAAAATTGACTTTGGAAGACTTTCATAAAGCAGATTCTTTGACCGGAAAACAAGAATTTGAAGGTGGATTTGTGAAAATTAATCGTTCGTGGGATTTATTTCAATACAATTCGTATGCACTAAAATCGGATTATGATTTTATAACAAAAGGACGAGTTTCTCAAAAAATATCTTCAACTAATGGTGTTCTCAATGCGAAAAATATCTTCATAGAAGAAGGTGCCACGGTAGAGTTTTCCATTTTAAATGCTAAAGAAGGACCGATTTATATTGGAAAAAATGCAGAAGTGATGGAAGGAAGTATGCTTCGTGGTGGATTGGCATTGTGTGAAGAAGCTAAAATTAATATGGGAGCTAAGATTTATCCGGGAACAACCATAGGTCCCCATTGTAAAGTAGGAGGAGAGGTGAATAATTCCATTTTTATGGCATATTCTAATAAATGACACGACGGGTTTTTAGGAAATTCCGTGATTGGTGAATGGTGCAATTTAGGCGCAGATACCAATACGTCTAATTTAAAAAATAATTATTCCGGAGTTCGGGTTTGGGATTATTCGACTCAGAAATATTTAGATACAGGTTTACAATTTTGTGGACTTGTGATGGGCGATTTTTCAAAATCGGCTATTTCTACACGTTTTAATACAGGAACGGTAGTTGGAATTTCAGCCAATATTTTTACAGCCGATTTCCCGCCTAAGTTTATTCCTTCATTTAGTTGGGGAGGAGAAGCCGATTCAGAACGTTTTAATTTAGAGAAATGTTATGAATCAGCACAAAAAATGATGGAGAGAAGAAAAGAAAAATTAACTGAAAACGAAAAAAAAATAGTGAAGCATATTTATTTAAAACATACAGAGTATTAATGAATTACATAAAGCAAACTTAGAAAGGAATTGTATCTGATTTTGAGGTTTTTAACTTAAACTTAAAAATTAGATAAAAAATTATTAAATTTGCCGACTGTAAGTAAAGAACTAAATGTAATGACTGGAACTTATAACAACGTTTTAGAGCTGATTGGTAATACACCATTAGTTAAATTAAACAAAATAGGCCAAGAAATTCCAGGTGAGGTTTACGCTAAGTTAGAAAGTTACAACCCCGGACACTCGACCAAAGATCGCATCGCTTTACACATTATTGAAGAAGCAGAAAAAGAAGGACTCATTCAACCAGGAGCTACCATTGTAGAAACCACTTCAGGAAATACAGGTTTCAGCGTAGCTATGGTTAGCATTATCAAAGGATACAAGTGCATTTTAGCCGTATCAGACAAAACAAAAGGTGAAAAAATAGCATACTTAAAGGCTTTGGGAGCTAAAGTTTTTATTTGTCCCGCTAATGTCCCTGCAGATGATCCAAGATCATATTATGAGGTTGCAAAAAGAATAGCAGAAGAAACACCGAATTCAATTTATATTAATCAATACTTCAATGAAAAAAATGTTGAAGCACATTATTTAACCACAGGTCCCGAACTTTGGAAACAAACCGAAGGTAAAATCACTCACCTGATTGCTTGTTGCGGAACAGGAGGGACTTTATCAGGTTCAGCACGCTATTTAAAAGAACAAAATCCGAATATTAAAATCATAGGCGTTGATGCTTATGGTTCTATTTTGAAAAAATACCACGAAACCGGTATTATCGATAAAAATGAGATTTACCCATATAGAATCGAAGGTTTAGGAAAAAATTTAGTTCCTTCCGCTACTGATTTTGAAATAATTGATCAATTTGTAAAAGTAACAGACGAAGAAAGTGCCTATCGCACACGTGAAATTGCTTTAAAAGAAGGAATCATGTCAGGATATACCAGTGGAGCTGTAACTCAAGCCTACAAACAGTTAGCTTCTGAATTTAAAGAAGGAGATTGTGTGGTGCTGATTTATCCGGATCACGGTTCAAGATACATTACCAAAGTATTCAGCGATGAATGGATGGCAGAACAAGGATTTACAAACAGTCGTTTGAATGGCTTAGAATCCAGTGCAACCATACAGCGCATTGAAAAAATGGTTTAAAAAGAAAATTAAAAACAAAATGCTCCTCAATTGAGGAGCATTTTGTGTACATAAAAACAGAACTTCTATTGAAAATAGGATTGAATAACAACAAAAAATAACAGAAACAAATGGATATATTTGACAGAATAAAACAGAATCCCGGTCCGTTAGGACAATTTGCAGATTACGGAGAAGGTTATTTTATTTTTCCGGAATTAGAAGGAGAATTAGGACCTCATATGAAGTTCAAAGGGAAAGATGTATTGGTTTGGAGTCTGAACAATTATTTAGGATTGGCTAATCATCCGGAAGTAAGAAAAGCAGATGCCGAGGCAGCCGAAAAATACGGAATGGCTTATCCTATGGGAGCTCGTGCAATGACCGGACAAACTAAATACCATGCACAATTAGAAAACGAATTAGCTGAATTTTCAGGAAAAGAAGCTGCCTATTTAGTTAATTACGGCTATCAAGGGATGGTTTCTGCCATTGACTCCTTGGTGAGCAAAAACGATGTTATTGTTTACGATATGGAGTGCCATGCTTGTATTGTGGACGGAGTTCGTTTGCATTTCGGAAAACGATTTACTTATCAACACAATGATATTGACAGTTTACGTAAAAACTTAACCCGTGCTACCAAAATAACAGAAGAAACCGGAGGAGGAATTTTAGTGATTACCGAAGGCGTTTTTGGAATGATGGCAGAACAAGGGAAATTAAAAGAAATCTGTGAACTAAAAAAAGAATTCAACTTCCGTTTATTGGTGGATGATGCACATGGTTTAGGAACCTTAGGGAAAACCGGAGCAGGAG
>JAQVDG010000099.1 GCA_028698395.1 Weeksellaceae bacterium | reverse complement strand
TTTGGCTTGCTGCAAGGTTTTTCCTTCTAAATTATTTTGTTCGGCAATTTTTTTAATTTCAAGTGAATCGGTTAATTCTTCATTTCCCAAAGCTGATTTTAAAGCTTTTTCGTCCATATTGAACAATTTATTCAACTTGAGATGTATTTTTTTTGCAATTCTATCGGTGTCAGGAAGTGGTAAATCCAAAACACGCCCTGTATCCCGAATAGCGGATTTTCCCGCCATGGTTCCGTACGTAATAATCTGTGCCACTTGTGTTTTTCCATACTTTTCAATGACCCATTGAATTACTTTTTCACGACCTCTGTCATCAAAATCAATATCAATATCCGGCAAAGAAATCCGATCCGGATTTAAAAAGCGTTCAAAAAGGAGATTGTACTGAATCGGGTCAACATTGGTAATTCCAATACAATATGCGACAGCTGAACCGGCCGCTGAACCTCTCCCCGGTCCAACAGAAACACCCATTTTTCGGGCTTGAGAAGTGAAATCCTGAACAATTAAGAAATAACCCGGATAACCGGTCATTTCAATAGTATCCAATTCAAAATCCAAACGTTCTCTTATTTCCGAAGTAATTTCTGCATAACGTTTTTTTGCTCCTTCATACGTAATATAGCGTAAATACGCCATTTCGCCTCGCGTTCCGTTGTCTTTTTCGTCTTCCGGATTTTTAAATTCTTCCGGAATATCAAATTTTGGCAACAATACTTCGCTGGCTAAATCGTAAGGTTCAATTTTCGATAAAAATTCACTCAAATTTTCAATGGCTTCCGGAATATCATGAAAAATGGAGCGCATTTGATCTTGTGATTTAAAATAAAATTCATTGTTTGGAAAACCAAAACGCGTTCCTCTTCCCCGCCCGATTGGTGTGTCTTTTTTCTCTCCGTCACGTACACAAAGCAAAATGTCGTGTGCTTCTGAGTCGGTTTGTTTAATATAAAAAGTATCGTTTTGTGCCAAAATTTTCACTCCGTATTCTTTGGCAAATTTTATTAAAACCTGATTAACATGCTCTTCTTCCGGCAATCCGTGCCGAATTAATTCCACATAAAAATCATCTCCAAATAAATTGTGCCACCACGCAAAAGCTTCTTCGGCTTGTTTTTCTCCCACATTTAAAATTAAATTCGGGATTTCGCCACTCAAACTTCCGGTAAGTGCAATTAAATTCTCTTTATGTTCGGCTATTACCTCTTTTCCCACACGCGGATAACCGGCATAATAACCGATTTGATAACCGATGGATGAAATTTTTGATAAATTCTTATAGCCCGATTTGTTTTTAGCAATTAACAATTGAGTAAATCGCCGATCGGGATTATCTTTTGTGAATTTTGTCTGGGTATAATTTTCAGAAACATAAACCTCACAACCTACAATGGGAATAAGAGGTTCATAATTAGGGATTTGCGTGTCCGGTTTTTCTTTTTTTAATTTTTCAATTTCAGCCAGTTTAGCAGAATTAGCTGTATGAACCGCTCGTACAAATTTAAAAGCTCCCATTAAATTCCCTAAATCCGTCATTCCTACCGCCGGCATTTTTTCTTTTTGTGCCGACTGAATTAAAGCTTCAACCGAAGTTGTAGCGGTCAAAATCGAAAATGAGGTGTGGTTATGAAAATGAAAATAAGGAGCTGAAGTTGTGGCTTTTGCTTTTTGGTTCATTAAATTCTGAACCTTTCCCTGTGCCGTTTTAAAATCTTCAACTTGAGATTCTACCACAATATCAAAAGGTTCAAAACTTTCTGAATTTATTTGTTTAAAAGTCAAATATTCTTCATCCGAAAGACCAATTTCTTCTTTTGAAAAAACGCCTAAACGAATCAATTCCATAAAAGAACGTGCTGTTGCATTCACGTCAGCAGAAGCATTGTGAGCTTCGTCAAAAGCAGTTCCGAATAAAATTTTGTGTAATTCACTCAAAGTAGGTGGTTTAAATCCACCTCCCCGACCACCCGGAAGTGCACAAAAATCTCTGGAAGCCCACATGGTATCGGCGATTGGAAATTCAATTTCCTTATAATCTAATCCGGAACGAACAAATTCAGCACCGACAACACCTTGGTCAAAACTCAGATTGTGTCCTCCTAAAATTTTTACTTTTTGAAGCACTTTTCTGAATTCGTTTAAAACTTCTGTTAAAGGAATTCCTTCTTTTTGAGCTTTTTCTGTTGTAATTCCATGAATTTGTACAGCATTAAAGGGAATGTCAAATCCATCAGGATAAATTATAAAACTTTTATTTTCAAGTAATTTTCCGGTTTTATCATGCAATTGCCAAGCAATCTGAACCATCCGTGGCCAATTATCGGTATCGGTAGGTGGTGCGCTAAAATCTTTTGCTAATCCGGTGGTTTCCGTATCGTAAATTAAATACATGTAATCTTAATTTTTTGGATTGAAAGACTGAATTTCAATTATTCATTTCAATAAAACCTATATTTGTTAATATCTTGATAATCTGATATTTATATAAATATTTATTAGAATTCTATTGGGTTTTTAAAGGTATGAATTATTTTGAAACAGACCAATCCGATTTCTTATACAAAAGTTAAATTTCAAATAAAGCATAAAAGCACTTGAATGCTTTTATTAAAAAGTTTTATATTTGTCTCCACAAAATTCACTTAATAAAGTATATCAAAAATGGAAACAACAAATGAAATAATTATTCACGTTCCGAGTTTGGAACCAAGAATGAAGCATACTACTATTTTTCAGACATTTAACAATTTAAATCCGGGGGAAAGTATGGTTATTCATAACGATCATGACCCAAAACCGGTTTATTATCAATTACAAGGAATTTATGGTGATATTTTCAGTTGGGAATATTTGCAAGATGGTCCGGATTGGTGGCAAATCCGCATTAGTAAAAATGCTAAAGAAGAAGAAGAAAAACCGGAAAACAAAAAAGAACATCTCACAATCAATGTTCAGGAAATTGAACCAAGATTACGTCACATGACTATCTTTCAGGAATTTGATAATTTAAATGAAGGACAAAGTTTGGTCATTCATAATAATCATGATCCAAAACCGGTTTATTTTCAATTGCAACAATTAAAAGGAGATTGTTTTGACTGGGAATATTTAGAAGCCGGTCCGGAATGGTGGGATGTTTTGGTAACCAAAAGAAAACCACTTGCTCCACAAGGAATTTCACATACACATCAAGGTGAAATTGTAATTACCGTTCCTGAAATTGAGCCAAGAATGAAACACGAAACCATTTTCAATACATTTGCCGGATTAAAACCGGGCGAAAGTATGATTATTCATAACGACCACGACCCGAAACCAGTTTATTATCAATTACGAAGTATGCACGGTGATACTTTCAGTTGGGATTATTTACAACAAGGTCCGGAATGGTGGGATATCCGAGTAGCTAAAAATCCGGAAAGAGAATTAAGTTGGGAGGAACAAGTCGGTCATGCTCTTTCAAAAAATGAACAAAACGATACGGTAATTAATATTCCGTCTCTTGCTCCAAAATTAAAACACGCTACAATTTTCAGAGTTTTTGAAGATTTAAATCCCGGTGAAAGTTTAGTAATTCATAATGACCATGACCCAAAACCGGTTTATTATCAACTTTTAGGAGAATACGGAACTATTTTTTCTTGGACTTATTTGCAAGAAGGTCCAATTTGGTGGGACATTCGAGTGAGCAAAGTCAATCCGGATGAACAAGAAACTATTGGTGAAATTTCTGCCAAAGATTTGCGAAAAGCCGAAGTTTTTAAAAAATACGGAATCGATTTTAGTTGTGGAGGAAACAAAACACTAAAACAAGCTTGTGATGAAAAAGGTTTGGAAGTTGAGAAAGTTGAAAAAGAATTGAATCAAGCCGTTGATAATGTACTTGAAAATCAAGTGAATTATGCAGATTGGGATGTGGATTTCTTAGTTGATTACGTGAAAAATATTCACCATAATTATGCTCGAAAATATTTACCGGAACTGAAACAATACGCTACAAAAGTAGCACAAGTTCACGGTGATGCTCATCCTGAATTACTTCCATTAAAGGACAAAGTTGATAGTTTGTACACTAATTTAGAACATCATCTAAAAGAAGAAGAAACTGTACTTTTTCCTTTGGTCAAAAAGATTTTTGAAGCGAAAAAAGAAAATAATATCCATTTGAAATATGATAATGGAAATTTTGAAAAATTAAGTCAGCAATTGGAAAAAGAACATTTTGATTTTGTTCGTGTTTTTGAAGAAATCCATCAATTAACTCAAGAATTTGCTCTTCCGGAGGATGCTTGTGCCAGCTATAAACTCTTATTCCAAATGTTACAAGAATTTGAAAAAGATTTACAACTTCATTTTCATATCGAAAACAATATTCTTTTTCCAAAAACCATAGAAATCGAAAAATCATTAGAAACGACTTAAATCATCCTTTTTTAGCAAAATTCTTTTGATACATTTGTAAGAATCTTTGATTTTAATAAAAAATTATACAGAATCATTAAAAACGGTTTATGTTAATCAATGAACAAACCAAAATAGCAGCTCTTTTAAAGCATAATTCAGCTGCTTTAGAAGCTATTGTGAGCTTGAGTCCGGATTTCAAAAAACTAAGAAGTCCATTGTTGCGAAAACTTATGGCTGGTCGAACCAGCATTAAAATGGCTTCCAAAATTGGCGGATGTAAACCGGAAGACTTTTTTAAAGTTCTTCATCCTTTGGGGTTTGAAGCCGATTTGTCAGCTCCAAAAGAAGAAGAAAAAACAGAAAAAAAACCTTTGCCGGATTATTTAAAATCATTGAAATCCGAACAAATTATAGAATTTGATGTCCGTCAAATGTTAGCAGATGGCGGCGACCCACTTCGACCTATTCAACAAAAAATCAAAGAATTACCACAAAATCATGCTTTAAAAATTATTAATACTTTTGAGCCGGTTCCTTTGATTAGCTTATTAGAAAAACAAGGTTTTGAAACTTTTGTTGATGCAGTGGGTGAAGAAAGAATCGATACTTATTTTTATAAAACCTCAGCAGATTCCAAAGTAGAATTAGAAACTGTCAATAATGACGCTGCCGATTGGGATCAAATTTTAGCTTCTTTTAAAGAAAATTTAGTAGAAATAGACGTTCGTCATTTGGAAATGCCGATGCCAATGATGACAATTTTGGAGGCTTTGGAAGAATTACCCGATGAAAAAGCATTGTACGTTTATCACAAACGAATTCCGGTTTTTTTATTAACCGAATTAAAAGACCGGAATTTTGATTATCGAATCAAAGAAGTACAAGACGGAGAAGTCTATTTATTAATTTTTAAAACTCGATAAAATGATGTTACCGGGAGTTGCGGGACTACAGCAAACCACCTCCTACAAAGTTGTTTTGCCGTTTTATGTATATGCGGCAATTTCTTTGTTAGTAGGCACTTTGTTGTTGCTTTTCCACACTTCCATTTTTGAACAACATCATTTTTCACCAACAACTTTAGCCATTACGCACACCATGACATTAGGTTGGGGAACTATGATTATTTTTGGTGCTTCACATCAATTATTACCGGTCTTAATTTCAGGAAAATTACATAGTAACATCTTGGCTTACATAACTTTTGGGTTTACTTCCATCGGAATTCCTTTATTGGTTTACGGTTTTTATGTTTTCAACACAGGATGGGCTTTAAAAACAGCAGCAATATTGATTAATTGTGGTGTAATCAGTTATTTAATCAACGTTTCGTTAAGTATAAAAAACAGCAGTAAACATGAGGTTCATGCTTGGTTTGTTGCAACTGCTTCTCTTTGGCTCTTTTCGACTACTTTCTATGGTTTATTATTGGTTTTTAATTTTTCCATTCCTATTTTACCTAAAGATTCCGTTACTTATTTATCCATTCATGCACACCTTGGATTAATCGGTTGGTTTTTGATTTTAGTTTTAGGTGTTGGAAGCCGATTAATTCCTATGTTTTTAATTTCTAAATATTCCAACAGCACTACACTTTGGTGGATTTTCGGTTTAGTAAACACAAGTTTAATCAGTTTTTTAGTATTTGAAACCCTCGGAGTTTCCTCTAATTTTCTTTATTTTTCTTTACTTTCAGGTTTAACCGGAATTGTATTATTCGTAAATCACTGCCGATTGGCCTACAAAGTCCGAATCCGGAAAAATGTAGATGAACAAATGAAAATGTCCATTTTATCCGTCTTACAAATGCTTTTACCATTTGTCATGATGTTGATTATTTTGACTTTACTCCCTTCCGGAAATTATCCGAATTTAATTCTGCTTTACGGATTTTGCATTTTTTTTGGATGGATTACTTCCATTATTTTTGGAATGACATTCAAAACCTTGCCTTTTATCGTGTGGAACAAAGTTTATCATAAAAAAGCACGACAGGGAAAAACACCTGCTCCAAAAGAATTATTCAGTGACAAAGCTTACAATGCAATGTCCTTAGCCTATATTATTGGATTTGTTCTAATGATTATCGGAATCAGTTTCCGTATTGATTTAATGATAAAGATTGCTGCCTTACTTTTAGTTTTGGCAGCTATCTTTTATGTTTATAATTCTGCCGTAACTCTATTTCATAAACCAAAAAAACAATGAGTGTATATACAAATGACCAAGAAAAATGCGAAGTCGCTTTACAAGGGCTGTACCATGTAGATGACCCGGAAGTGGGTTTGAATATTGTAGATTTAGGATTAGTGTACCAAATTGATTTTGATGAAGATGCAAAGAAATTAGAAATCATCATGACTTTGACTACACAATTTTGCCCCATGGGCGATGCCATAACCGGAGACACAACCAACTCTTTGGAAGAATCATTTCCGGGATGGGAAATTAATTTGGAATTAACTTTTGATCCACCTTGGGATTATTCAATGATTTCACCGGAAGGAAAAGAATTTTTAGGCTACTAATCATGTTAAGTCTTACTTGTAAAACAGCCATTAAAGCCGTCATTTATTTATCGTGCAAAAGAGAGGAAAACAAAAAAATCAGTGCCAAAGAAATTGCTGAGCAAATTAACGCCAGTGAGCACACTGTTAGCAAAGCTCTTCAATTACTTGTTCGACAGGGTGTTATAAACAGCTTAAAAGGACCTTCAGGCGGTTTTTTCTTAACTGAAAAACAACAAAATCAACCTATTTACACTATTGTTGAAACCGTTGAAGGCAAAGGGATTTTT
>JAQVDG010000098.1 GCA_028698395.1 Weeksellaceae bacterium | reverse complement strand
ATGTCTATCTGCATTATGTAAACAAGCATCTGCCACATAAGAGCTGTTTGCAGGGTGTTTTGTATCTAAAATGTTAAATGTATAGTCATGCACTACCGAGAAGCAAATAGCAAACACTAGATTATACCGGATTTAATCCTAAAATCGGATTAACTTATTCTCTTTTTGAAAACATCCGGTTTTTCGCTAACACAAGTAAAAGTTATGAACCGCCAACTTTCCTTGAAATCATTAATTTAAATGGAGGAAGCCCTAATTCAAGTCCGACAAATATTGAAATTGCCGATTTGGATGAACAAACAGCTTTAACTTTTGAATTCGGAACAATCGGAAAACTAAAAAATGACCGATTGAGTTGGGAAGTTTCATTTTATTCATCTGAATTAAAAAACGAACTATTGGCATTAACCGACATAAACGGAATCACCGGGAAAACCATTAATTCCAACTCAAAAACTATTCACAGAGGATTAGAAGTAGGAATTCAAAGTCATATTCTGAAGAATATTATTCAAACAGACGATTATTTAAAACTTGGTTTCTCTTATACGTACAGCGATTTTTATTTCAAAGAAGGAAGTTATAAAAACAATAAAATTGCCGGAATTCCGGAACATTACCTAATGAGTGAAATTCAATACGAACACCCAACGGGACTTCTCTTAAATTTCAATCTGGAATCTTTGCCAAAAGAAACGGCAATTGATCACCACAATGAACTTTATCAAAATCCCTACACTTTATTCAATGCCAGAGTCGGTTTCCAAAAAAAACATTGGGGAGTTTATGTAGAAGGAAGAAATTTGAGTGATAAAATCTACGCCTCAAGTTATTTGGTACGAGATGCAACTAATATTCCGCCGCAAATGCAACAACAAGGAGCTACGAAAGAAAGTGCTACCAATTATATTCCGGGAATCGGAAGAAACTTTATGATAGGAATTCATTACACATTTTAATATTTAATAAATGAAAGTTAAGCAACTATTAACCCCCGTTTTTATTCTTTCTATTGGTCTGAATTTATATTCGTTTTTACAACCAAAAGAAGAAAGAAAAATTTATCGATTAGAGGGGGATACCCGAACTGAAATTTATGTAAAGCCGGAACACAAAGAATTCGTTTTAAATGAAATGCGTGAGTTTGTGGAAGGTCTTCATTTAATTAGTCAGGGAATTGCTAACAACGAGCCCGAAAAAATAATTGAAGCAGCAAAAAGAAGCGGAACTTCCGTAAAAGCACCAAAAGAATTGGTTCAATCCATGCCAAAAAGCTTTATGCAAATGGGACAACCTACTCACCAATTATTTGATACCATGGCAGATTCTGCCCGAATAAATTTTAACCCCGAAACAGCACAAAAACAATTAGTAGAATTGACCAATCGCTGCGTGAATTGTCATTCCACTTACAGATTAGAAGCAAATTTTTAAAATAATTATAAATAATTGAATTATGGAAATACTCGTTGATGATATTGTGAATATCAGAAAAAAAGAATTGGAAAGAAAGTTAATCCGCTCTTTGGCGGGAAACTATAAAGTAAGTTTTAAGTTTGTGGATACTTTTGCCACAAGTGAAGATTACCAATACCCGGAGCGTTATTTTTCTGAAGCAAAAGAAGTCGTTTTATTACTTGAAGATTCTGAAAATAAAATTTCATTGCTTCATCTTTTGTATGTTGCT
This sequence comes from Weeksellaceae bacterium, assembly GCA_028698395.1. The sequence goes on along the minus strand of JAQVDG010000098.1, from coordinate 5,589 downwards.
GAAAATGTAGTCATCAAACACTGGCGACAAGATTGGATTTATGAAAACCGTGAGTTTTTAAGTTTAGTAAAAGACCACGAATGGAAAAAAATTCAAATCAGCGAAGAAAAAGCAAGAGGAACCTGGACACAAAAAGTATATCAGGTCGATGATTGTCCAAGATATGAAGGATACGGAACTTGGATACACGTGGATGGTCGTCACTTTTGGGAAAGTGAAGCCGATGCCGCTTTACCGCGTCGTGAAATTACAACAAGAAACGATTACAATATTCTAAGAAGGTTTTCTCATATTGAAATCTTTGAAAATGGCGATTGGATTATTGAACAAGACAACCAAAAAATCTTACGAACAGAAAGTTCAGAAGAATTAATCTGTTTGGAAAAAGGGCTTGAAACCTTTACCACTCAAGATTATGATTCTTCTTATGCCGAAGGATGGTGGCAGCAAAGAAAAAACTTCTGGATGTTAGTTCAAACTATTTGGATGGATTTTATTGCAGCAAACAAGGCAATTAAAATAACAGAAGACGAAAAATTATACACCGAACAGTTCAAATTAGCAGAAAAATTCACCGGAGAGAATTTCGATGAAGTTGCTGCACAAAGAGCAATTCGTGAATTACTATCAAAACACGTAGAAGGTTTCGTTGCCTGATAACAAAAAATAATTTAGTGAAATCACAGAGTGTTTTTCATTCTGTGATTTCACATTTTTAAAAGCAAATAATTGATGAAAAAACTGAATTTAACCGGTTTCATTCTGCTTTTATCCGTATTTCTATTCAATTGTAAGGATGGAAATACTACTTTAAGCCAAGAAAAAACCGAACAAGAACAAAGAATTGTTTCTTTAAATGCTACTGTTACTGAAATTTTGACTGAATTAGGAATAAACGGCAAATTGGTCGGACGTGATGCCACCAGTGTCTATCCGCAATGGGTCAAAGATTCTGTACAAAACTTTGGTCCACCCTGGACGGTTAGTGCAGAAGCTTTATTTTCCGTAAAACCTGACCTTGTTTTTGCAAGTAACGAAGATTTGGAAACAGAAAAAGTGAAAATACTTGAAAAAGCTGGAATAAAAGTTATTGTTTTTGATAAAAGCAATAACTTGAACGATGCCAAAAAAATAATGAAAGAAGTTTCAGCTTATACAAAAGACAAGGATTACCAACGTCTTATTGATGAAATCAATTCGGATTTATCCAAAATAGAAAACTTTGAAACTAAACCCAAAGTTTTATTTGTGTATGCAAGAGGAACCGGCTTAATGCAGGTAGCAGGAAAAGGAACGCCCATGGCAGAAATAATCGAATTGGCCGGTGGAGAAAATGCCGCCAATGAGTTTGAAGAAATGAAACCCCTTACACCCGAAGGTTTGGTAAAAAGTAATCCGGATGTCATTTTAATGTTTGATTCCGGAATTAACAGCCTTGGTGGAAGTGATGGTTTATTTCAAATTCCGGGAATGAAAGAAACCAATGCTTTTAAAAATAAAGCAATTATTACTATGGACAGTTCTTTATTATCAAGCATGGGACCTCGAATCGGTGAAGCCGCTTATCAACTGAATCAGTTTCTAAAACCTTATGCAAAATAAGCTGGGGATTTACATAATCGGAGGTTTAATCATTCTTCTGTTTTTTGCCCTTTTTTCTTTAACTATGGGAGTTTATAAATTTGAAGATGAATCGTTTACAGCTTTACTCAAAGCTGGGATTTTGGACTTGGATTCGATAGACTCAGGAGATTGGTATGTTTTTTCAGAAATTCGATTACCAAGAGTCATTATGGCGATACTCATTGGCAGTGCATTAGCTGTTTCAGGAGCTGCAATGCAAGGAATGTTCAAGAATCCTCTGGCAACACCAAGTTTAATTGGCGTTACTTCCGGAGCTTCCTTATTTGCTGCAATTGCCATTGTACTCGGAAGCTTCATCCGACAATTTACACCTGAAATATTTCATGAAATCATCATCAGTCTAATGGCTTTCATCGGAGCTATTTTAACCATGACTTTTGTTTATCGAATGTCCACTAATCAACGTAAGACCAATGTGGTTATCATGCTATTGGCAGGCGTCGCCATTTCAGCAATGGCAGGTGCTATTACCGGTTTTTTAATTTATTTAACTGATGAGGAAGAGCTAAGGAATTTAACCTTCTGGACTTTAGGGAGTTTAGGAGGAGCTACCTGGATTAAAAATGCAATTCTGACGGTTGTTATCGGATTTTCTTATTTCTTTTTAATCAACAAAGGAAAAGCACTAAATGCTATGATGCTCGGCGAACAAGATGCTGCACATCTCGGAATTCCGGTCGAAAAAGTCAAAAAACAAATTGTTATTCTGACTGCTTTAATGGTAGGAACTTGCGTTGCATTCGCCGGAACCATTGGATTTGTCGGATTGATAATTCCCTATATTTTACGATTAATTTTCCGGTCAAATTATCATCTCATCTTGCCCTTATCTGCTATTGCGGGTGGCATTTTATTATTATGTGCCGACACTTTTAGCCGAACGATTGTTGCTCCTTCTGAAATGCCGATTGGAGTTGTTACCGCTTTCATAGGTGCACCGGTTTTTATTGCTATTCTTATTCGTTATAAAAAATCTCTTTAAGTATGCTTACAGGAAAAAATATATCCTTACAAAAACGAAATTTCAAAATCCTTGATAAAGTCAATATTGAAGTAGAAAAAGGTGAAATTTTAATTATCATCGGACCAAATGGAGCCGGAAAATCAAGTTTATTAAGTGTTCTTGCTAATGAACAAGAGACGGCAGAAGGTGAGATTTATTTTAAAGGAAAAAGTTTTAATCAGTGGAACAGTCAGGAATTAGCGCATTACAAAGCTAAATTTTCACAAGAATTTAATTCTGACATTGGTTTGTCGGTGAATGAAATTGTTTTAATGGGAAGGTACCCTTATTTTGATGCACAACCCAAATCGGAAGATATTGAAATTGTTGATTCTACCATGAAAATGACGGATATTTATTCGTTGAAAAACCGAGCTTACAACTCCTTGTCAGGTGGTGAAAAGCAACGGGTTCATTTAGCCCGTGTATTGTCGCAATTGCAAAATAACTCATCTGAAAAGTTAATGTTTTTAGATGAACCTTTAAATAATTTAGATGTCAAACACCAACGTCGTATTCTTGAATTAATCCGAAAATTTGTTAAAAAAGGAAATTCTGCTGTTTTGGTTTTACATGATTTAAGTTTAGCCGCTGAATTTGCCGATAAGATGGTTTTATTGAAAAAAGGAAAAGTAATTGCTCACGGTGAAACTCGTAAGATTTTCAGAACCGAATTTATTTCGGCAGCTTTTGATTTCCCTTGTCATATCTTTAAAAATCCTGTCAATTCTCATCCTATGGTTGTATTTGGTGAGAATTAGTAAACTATAAAGCATAAAAAAAGCCGTTCGATGAACGGCTTTTTTTGTTATTTGAATTCTTTATTTTATTACTTCAAGATTGTCAATCTCATTCATCGGAATAAAGATTACTCGTCGGTTTTCTAAGTTTTTCCAAGGTGCACAGTTAGTTACAGGGTCACACTCAGGGTGTTTTAATTCTGATTTTCCTTTTCCTCTTGGCACTAATTGGCTGCTTGGAATTCCTTTATTTACTAAGTAACGAACTACAGAAGCTGCTCTTCTTTCTGATAAATCTTGGTTGTAGTCCACACTTCCCGCTGCGTCAGTATGTCCTTCTACATAGAATTTATAATCCGGATGTGCTTCTAAAATGTAATAAGCTTGTTCTAATTTCGGATAGGATACCGTACGAATTACATCTTTATTATAGTCAAATTCAATTCCTTGAATCACATCTGATAAATTAGATGCAATAGCACCGATGCTTACTTCCACAATTGGTTTAGGACAACCGTTATTGGTTGGAGGTCCAGGAATAGTAGGGCATTCGTCAATGGAATCCGGCACACCGTCTCCGTCTGAATCCAATGGACATCCGGAACCGTCAACTTTCATTCCTTCCGGAGTATCCGGACATTTGTCGTACAAGTTGCAAACACCGTCATTATCATCATCTGCACATGGAAGATTTTCCACGTCTATTTTATCAGAAAGTTGGTTAATCGTTTTCAAAGGATCATACCATTGTAAAGATTCTTTGTGTTTTCCAATTTTATAGTGAAGTCCCAAAGATAAGGTAATCATATTATCATCACGTCCTTCTTCCACATCGGCCAAAGTAAAAGTTCCCGGAAATGGATCTCCGGATGCATCAAACTCTTCATCACCCGTCATAACATACATAGCTCGAAGTTCCAAATCAAACCGTTGGTTTAATTTATATCGAAGCCCTGCTCCTACTTGTGCAAAAAATGATTTATCGTTTAATCTTACTTTATAAGTAGTTTCCCAAGGCGTTTCAGTTTCAATTCCCCGTCTTTCAGCTGTGTAACCGATGAACCCTACTCCACCATAAAGGTGAGCCGCCCATCTAAATGGGGAATTATTATCTATCCGACGGAAAAGCATACTTAAGTTTAAATCCCCCATAAGGCTTATTCCGTGGTATTTGGTTTTTCCTTCAAATTTATTCCACACCCAATGATGTGGTGCTTTTGCGTACTGTTCGGTTTTACCTATTTGTGCCATAATCCCAAGCCCAAAAGCGTGTGTAATTTCACGTGTAACTTGAAATTGAAAATCATAACCCGGATTAAAGCCAAAACCAGAACCCCAACTCACTAAATCTGAATTTTGAAGTACGTTTCCACCAGCAAAAGCAGAAATATACCAATGATTAAACTCTGTTTCTTTGTACGTGAATTTTTTTGTTGGTTGTGGTTGGTAATACTTGTACCCTGAATTATTTTCTTCTTGAGCGTTGACAAATGATGCTCCTACAAAAAGCAAAACCAACAGAAATTGTAATTTTTCTTTCATGGATTTATAGTTTGGTTGAGTTATTAAGTGTTTCTTACTAAAATAAACTTTGGCAAAAGTACACATTTTATCTATTATACACTCAATCCTAATAATTTTTTTACGAATTTTCTATTTTTTATTTGAGGATGAGGAATTAATAAACGAGCAGATTGAAAATTTATATTGTTGATTTTCAGTATATCAATATCTATAATCCGATTTTGATAACGTTCTCCATCAGTTAAATAAACTCTGCCCATTTGATTTTCTATCTTTTTAATTCGGTTTAAAATTTCTATAGGTGATAATGGTGTGCCAATAGTTAAGGTTTGATTGAGAAACAGATGATCTGATTCAAAATCTTCTGCCTTAGTTTCGAGAATTTTTGATTTATCTTGAATTATGCCTATCTCTATCTCTATAAGAGATAGCGCAATATTTAAGTTTTTTTTTCTGTCACCTAAATTTGTTCCAAGTAACAAAACACAAGAATGTTTCGACATATCGAGCAATATTAATTTAATAATTTGTAAAATGAAACGATTTTTTGGAAATATTTTAGCTGTAATCATTGGAAACTTATTGACTTTTACTCTGATTTTTGGTTTCTTATTCGTTTTTATCATGTTTTCAGCTATCGGAACTTTCTTTCAAAGTTCTAAAATTAAAAACACATCG
>JAQVDG010000097.1 GCA_028698395.1 Weeksellaceae bacterium | reverse complement strand
GCCAGTGAACTTATTTTGCCAATTGCCGACAGATTCTTAGGGCTAGTTTTTTTAAACACAATACTTGCTTTTCCAAGTGTAAGTTTACGAGCTGCGCCATCGGTAAGATATACAATATTCATTGGAATCTGAGTAGAAAGTCCTAATAGGTGCATTGCCATTACTCCCGTAGGAACTATTCTTGCTTTATCTCTTTTTGCAATTGCTTTAGCAATCTCCTCGTATGCTGGTTTTACTGGACCAATATAAGGATCAACTTCCAACCTTGAATATATACCCCTTGCAACACGAGAAATAAATTCCTTTTGTACTAACCTCTCAAGAGCTTTGGCCACAGATTTTGCATTGCCAAAACGCAAAAAATCTTCAACAAAAAATAGCGAGCCCCCCTTGGCTTTTTTAATTTTCGTAAGTATTTGATATTCAAGGCTTATGGTCATGTTTTTTTATTTGTTTTGTCGCAAATTTAGTAAATATTTGCGACAAGATTACAATATTCTACACTTTCTTTTTGTACTTAATTTCTGTTTACATTTTTGATAAAAAGATGTTGATAAAAAAAACTTTTAAATTAACTATGCCACGATTAAAACTGCTAACTTTGCAGCATACAATATTTTTTACAAGCAACTGCAAAGTTAGCAGTTTTAATCGTGGCATAGAAAAACAGTCATATTGTAAAATTTCAGTTCAAAAACTACTACTTTTTGTTAGTAAAAAAACGTGTTTTTTTACTATTACCATGTGATTATCTATTAACTTTGCAACTGTTGTTGCAAAGTTAATAGATAATCTCAGACTTTGTCATTTTGCAATTAATATTAATCATCAGAAATAGACATTTTTTGTTTAATCTTTTCCGCTTCTGGAACCTGCAAATTCAAATCTTGCAAAATTCCTTTTGCAAGTGTGTAATAACTATTTTTATAAGCTTTTAGATTTCTATTTTCAATATAATTATCGTAAACAAATCTGCCTGGGCCATTGTAAATCTCAGATAATTCTCCATTCTCATCAATTTGCAGACATAAATAAAATTCCAGAATTTTATCATCTCCAAAAGGAAATTGGAAATAACCTTTAAATGATGCTTTTATCTGAACTTTCCTCTGTGTTGCATCTTCAACGCCATCATACACTTCAGAGTTCTCTGGCAATAAAGTCAAACCATACTTTTCTGCTGCCAGCACTTCTCCGATGTCGCCTACTAAGCGGCCATCGAGAGTGAAGTTTCTTTTGTGAATCGCAAATTTCTCACGAAGCTGAGAAGTAATATTTAATAATTGTGTGATTTCTTGCATTGTGTCAAACTATTTAATTTGAATAGCTAATAATCTATATTGCATTTCAATAAGAAAATCATAAATATCTCCTTTATTAATTGCTCCACTTTGTCTGCTAAAAAAAAGCTTAGTGCTTTCTTGCCAAATTGTAATCTCTTTTGACAAATCTTTTTTCCATTCATTTTTGTGTATGCTTTTTATCGATGAATCTTTATGGCAAACATTTAATTCTTTAATTTCATTTCTAATATTTCTCAAATATATAGCAGTTGTCTTTCGGTACCTACTGAGACTCCTCCATACCTTAAAAAACTTCCTTGCATTTAATTGCTCAATTATTTGATCTTCAAGTATCTTTTTATAGTCCTCAAAGAACGAGTGCATTGTTAAAACATAATTAGAATAAGCCTTACTTATCTGTTTATATTCGGCATTCTTAATATATGTTAATACTATATTTGAGTCACTATTACTGGTGTACTTCTGATAATACTGATTTTCAGCACTTTCAAAATCTTTAAAAGAATCAATGGTCGAAGACAAGTCTTTATTTGCTTCAATGACATAAAATGAACCATCTTTCTTTTGTGAAATCCATTGTCTTCTAATCCTAATGTAATTTTTAGAAAAAATATCGCTCATTTTTCTAAAAATATTATATTGCCTTTCAAATTTAATAAGCTCTAAATTTTCTTCGACACTCAATGTGTCCCTTTTAGAAAAAAGGAATAAAAATCTTTGTAATTCCAGATTTTTCTCTCCTTCTTTAATCTTTGTATTAAAAATCAAATCCAGAATTTCAACTAAGGTCGCCCAATTGTGTTGACGAGTTATTCTGATCTGAATTTCAATTTTTTTATTTGATATTTTATCCTGCACATAAATATGTAATGATTGGTAGCCATCTTTTTTTTGAACTTTGACATAATCTTTAATCTTACATTCTCCATAATGTTTAATTAAAAGATCTTTTAATCTATAAATTTGAGACACATCATTTGAATCAAAAATGCACCTACAACCAGCTATATCCCACATTTTGTGAAGAGGCATTCTACCAGATGGGTTATTTTTAAATCTTTTAAGTTTCCTAATAATTGTATCAATCCTCTTAATTCTGCAAGTTACAATTGCTTTTTTATCAACTTTCATTGTTAAAGTCCTCAACACATCAAAAGTATTTGATAAAGGATCTTTAAAGGATTTTCTAAATTCCTGTAATAATTCAATGTCTTCAGTCAATATTTTGTCGGATGATGTTATTCTTTCTCCTAATCTTTCTATTTCACCATTTGTCATGCTATAATCACCTATTTTTTTAACTTTCTATAATCAATAACCACCATGCAAATTTTCGAGCCATTAAAATGGCAAATCATCACCATCAAAAATGGAAATGGGTAAAGGTTCTATTTGTTTGCCATTGGCAATAAAGCAAGCCCTTTCATAAAGTTCATCAAAAGTAATGATTTCAACATTTCTACTGTCACGCCTAAATAGTTCTAAAGTTTTCTTTTTTATTTCTTTTTCTAAGGAACAGGTAGATTTTTCAAGTTCTCTCCAAATGCCAATAATAAGAATAACTTTTGAGTCGTATGTTTTTTGTTGAAGGGGTTCGCCACCAATATAACCTTCCCCTGTCAATCGAATTAATCCTGATGCTTTCTGTTCGAGAATTTGCGAGACACTATCAATCAAATCGTTTGAAAGACGCCAAGAGTTTGAACGATTTTTCTCATTCCCGAAAAGCGGTGTAGATGGTTTCTTTAATTCAATAAATGTAGTAAAGAATTTGTCCCCAAGTAAATAATCTCCAATAACAGAATTAGAACCGTCAAGTTGTGCATCTGATAAGTGCACCTCTCTCTGTAAAATTTGCTGAAAACGATAATCTAGACCATATCCAAAAATCCATTGATTTTTTTCAAAAAAGTATTGCCAAACCTTTTCTTCGCTTTGCGTAGAAATTGAATTATCTACCGCATATGTTTTCCAGTAGTTTGGGTTGCTTATTAAATCAGCAAAAATTTGAATCCCTCTCTTTCTGAATGAAGTATTCACAATATCTTTTGAAGAAATAATACCTTCGTTAATTAGTGATTCAACTAATTCGGCACCACCGCTTTTTGAAAGCAATGTTTTTACAGATCGAATCGAATCAGTATCTAATTCTTGGTCATCAAGAATTTTGAGTCTTTTTTCAGTTACGCCTTTTAAATCAATTTCGCTAATAAAGGAAAGAAATGCTTTTAATTGAGCAAAATTGAATTTACTCAACTTAATTTTTTCTGTTTCTTGATTGTGAACTACTTTTATGATTTCAAAGCCTTCAATATCATCTTGGTCTTTGATATAGATGACTTTCAACATCGTTCTTGGAGCAAATTTTAGGACAGCACCTTTTTCATCTTCGTGAACGACTTGAAAGAATCTTCCTGCCTCAAATTCATGCCAATACAATCGATTGGGCTTGTAGTTTAATATTATCTCTTCTTCTGAAGTTGTATTTTGAGAATTTCTGCTCATATCTTTAATTTTCTATTGTCGCCAACTTTGAAAGCAACAATTCTTTCAGTTCCGTTAGCTTTTGGTTTTCTTTTAATAAAATCTGAGAATTTTGATAAATCAGACTAACAATTGAGTTATAGCTGTAAATAACTTCTAACTCAGGAAACAAAACTTTGATCACAGCAATTTGTGGAATTGTAAGTTGGTTTTGAACGGAGCCGGAATTGTCAAATTCAATTTGCTTAATCGTTTGCCACAAATAAAGAGAAGATGATTGATGATTTGGAATTAATACTAAAAGCCTTACAATTGCATCAAAGTTCTCCCTCCTTAAAACACAAAAACCGATTGTTCCCCTTGCTGAAATTGTAATACTGTTCTCTGGAAAATTGTGTTTATTTGTGTAACCATAAAGGCCATCATTTGTAATCCCATTCGAATATATGGGAATTTCACAATCCTTTGTTTTAATTTCTGAAAACACATTTGGTTTATCTCCACCAGCTTTTATCTCTCCAATATCTGAGATTTGAAGCACTTTCCACCCCTCCGGCACTTCCTTTCCCAATTCTTCACACCAAACCATTTCCCCACCACTACTCTTATATCCGACCTGCGAGCTTCCCCTCCTCTGGAGGGGTGTCCGCAGGACGGGGTGGTCAAAATTGCCAGCACTTACACTCTGTGTTAGCTGCTGGTCAAAACTGCCAGCATATACACCCTGTGTAACCTGCTGGCACGCTTTGTCCACCACGTCTTTTTCTTGAGAATCTGATAATCTTTCCACATTTAAGGCTGGATGCTTATCAAGAAAACTCATTACAGCATCAATATTTTCTTTAACCTCATAATCAGTAAAATGAAAAACAGTAAGCCCAATACTTTGGAGGAATTCATCGCGTTTAGCATCATATTCCTGCTTATCGTTATGACTAGCTCCATCAATCTCTACAACAACTTGACAGTTAGGGCAATAAAAATCAACAATATAATTTCCAATTATTTTCTGTCTGTCAAAATCCAATCCTTTAAAAGATTTATTGCGCACTTGCTTCCAAAATAAAACCTCGGCTAAGTTGCCGGCCTTTCTTAACTCCCTTGCTCGTTGGCGCAAACCCGGATTATATGGTAAACTAAAATAGTTTATTGAGTTTCGTTTTAACTTCGGGGTGTCCTGCTGTTCGGGTTGGTCGGGGTAATTGACCACCGTGTCCTGGCTGGGCATTCCGGTGTGGTCGGGCATTTCGACCACCCCGTCCTGGTCGGGCATTCTGGTGTGGTCAGGTATATTGACCACCCCGTCCTGGTCGGGCATTCTGGTGTGGTCAGGTATATTGACCACCCCGTCCTGGTCGGGCATTCTGGTGTGGTCAGGTATATTGACCACCCCGTCCTGCGGACACCCCTCCAAAGGAGGGGAAGTTGGGAACTCAAACTCCACAAACCACTCCCTATAAACCGCCTGAGCCGTTTCTTAGAGTTTTTGGATTAGTTTGTTATTTAAACTTATTCGATCTTCAACAGTTCTGTACTCGGCAACTATCTTGCGCTGGGTTTCGATGGAAGGGACTGGGAGCTGCATGTTGCAGAAGTCTTCCCATGAGAGGCCTCCCCTTACATCAGCGTCTGTATAGAACCATGCGTTTCTATCAAATTCTTTTCTCAAAAACCACATCATTAGGTATTCGGGCAGCAAAACAGATTTATCTTTAACTTCAAACACATCATAAGCAGGAGAGACAATAAATGGTTCGTCAATATTTGACATGGAAATCGGAATCCTATAATCTCGTCCTACGTGCATCCTATTACAAGCGAATTGCTCCTTTTGAACAATTCTATAATTTGTTAAATCAGTTCCAACAATATTTGCTACCGAAGGCATAAAATATTTATCAATGTTGATCCCCAACAAAGTCTTTGTTTTTAAGTCGGAATTTTTTATTCTAACTAGCTTAATACAATCTCCAATTCTTTTGTAGTTTTCTTTGCTCATTGCTTAAAAATATCTTTGATTAAGATAGTTGAACAGGTCATTATACTCTTCGCGTTTTTCGAAAATGCTCAACAATTTACTATTTTGAACTAATTTGAATTTTGCTTGATCAGTTAAACAATTACGCCAAATTGTCTCCAAATTGTCGGGCGAAAATTTATAACTGCTTCCTAATAAATCTTCATTTTTCTCAGATATAATCACAACATGCAAAAAATCATCGGCAAGCCCTCGTTTTATCATTTGTTCAACCAAAAGAGTTTGTCGCATAAATTCGTAAAATGGCTCAAAGTAATAAGCAGAATTTGGCAAATCAGAAAACGGTTTTAATTGATGTGACGATAAAATTAGGTGATTATATCTAGATTGCCGTTTTTTTCCACTTGAAATTTCAAGGGCCTTATTTTCACAATCTAAATACGACTCGGTGTACTTCCATTCAACAGGAATAAGAATTTTCTTATCTCCTTTCTTGGCAATTATAAATGCATCAATAGAAGTACACTTTGTCCCACGTTTTGCTCCATCATCATTCTCGCCAAGTAATTCTTCATTTTTATAGGCAAATTCGAATGCTATAAATCCAGGATCAAAATCATTTAATGTGTGACAAACATCATCAATTTCGGAATCGAAAAGTTGAGCCAATTCTAACACAGCTTCTTTGTCTTTTCTCATTGCAAACAAATAATTTAAGCATTGAATTTGAGAGGATAGCATGTGCCCTGTTGGATATTTTTCATTGTCTCCCCACCAAGCAATATCGTTCTCTTTAAAATAATTGATAGCATCTAATATTATACTCTGATATAAATTGTTTTTCCCATCCTGCAATACAAAAATCAAAGAATCATATTTATCAAATGGTGCACCTCCTTTATCGTGCTCAAATAAAGCAGGATACTTGTATAATAGTTTTTGCGTCTGCAGTTTTCTTTGTTTCTCTTTATATGTCATCAGTTTTAATAATGTATTTTTGAGTTGATGTATTTATAAATAATGTTTTACCGTCATTGCCGTATTTTTTCTTGTAGCGTTCCTTTTCTTCTATGGTTTTATATGCAAAAATCACTTTAAAATCAATCGAAGAATTACAAAGGTTTTCAATTATTGCTTTAGTTGTAAATTGATATATTCCAAGAAGTTCCTTTTGCCTCAATATACTTTTAATATCTGCAATCAATGATGCACTAAATTCCAAATGATTTATGTGTTCCTGATATTTTTTTATATGGTCAAGCACCCCAGAATTCCCATCAGAAGATGCAAAGCCTTGCTTCAGTTCTAAAAGAACTATTTTATTATTTGCTAAATCAATTGCAACAATGTCAAATCTTGTTTTGTTTTCAGTTCGTTCTTTTATTGATTTTTGCTCAAATTGGTATTCCATATCTATCGCAAGAAATTGATTCTTGTCAGAATTGTTATCTGCCAGAATTTTTTGTTGTATAGAAAACTCATGATTTTTTTTTGTTTTTACATGTTCATCAACAAGATC
>JAQVDG010000096.1 GCA_028698395.1 Weeksellaceae bacterium | reverse complement strand
GGAATCCATCTACATTGGCATATAATGCAAAAAATGAATAAGTGTTGTAAAGCGTTCCGAAGAATTTTCGGCGTACTTCGTCCACTCCGGCAATATCAAATTTTAGATTTTCCCAAGGTTGTGCATTGGAAATCATGTACCAACGCGTTGCGTCGGGACCATAAGTGGCAAGAGTTTCAAACGGATCTACGGCATTGCCCAAGCGTTTGGACATTTTTTGCCCATTTTTATCAAGCACCAAACCGTTGGAAACTACATTCTTATATGCAATACTATCAAAAACCAAAGTTCCGATGGCATGTAGCGTGTAAAACCAACCACGGGTTTGGTCAACACCTTCGGCTATAAAATCGGCGGGTCCTCCCCAACCCTCTAAAGGAGAGGGAGCTCCCTCTCCTTTAGAGGGTTGGGGTGAGGAGGGCTTTTCGAATGGATAATGCCACTGTGCATAAGGCATCGCTCCAGAATCAAACCAAACATCAATCAAATCAGATTCTCGTTTCATTGGTTTTCCGGAGGCTGAAACCAAAATGATTTGATCGACTATGTTTTTATGTAAATCAACTTTTGAATAGTTTTCTTCCGACATATTTCCAATTTCAAATCCTTCAAACGGATTTTTGGTCATTAATCCTGCATCAATTGATTTTTGGATTTCGTCCATTAATTCTTCTACTGAACCGATAATGATTTCTTCAACTTGTCCTGAGTTTGTTGATGGATCTGTACGCCAAATTGGCAAAGGAATTCCCCAGTATCTTGAACGTGATAAATTCCAATCGTTGGCACTTTCCAACCAATTCCCGAAACGACCTTCTCCCGTTGATTTTGGTTTCCAATTGATTTCTTTATTCAATTCTGCCATTCGCTCCCGAACGGATGTGATTTTAATAAACCAAGAATCTAATGGATAATACAAAATCGGTTTGTCAGTTCGCCAACAATGCGGATAATTATGTTTGTATTTTTCGACTTTGAAGGCTTTGTTCTCTTCTTTTAACTGAATTGCAATTTCCACATCTACCGAACGCTCAGGAGCTTCTCCGTCGTTATAATATTCGTTTTTCACATATTTTCCACCAAATTTTTCGGGCAATTGTTCGATGAATTTTCCTTGTAAATCCACTAAAGGAATTGGATTTTGATTTTCATCCAAAACTAACATTGGCGGAACGCCATGTTCTCGGGCTACTTTAGCGTCATCTGCTCCAAAAGTCGGTGCAGTATGAACGATTCCCGTACCGTCTTCTGTAGTGACGAAATCGCCGGAAATTACCTGAAAAGCTTTGTCAACATCTTCAAACGGCAAAGCCCAAGGCAATAATTGTTCGTATTTAATTCCAACTAAATCAGAACCTTTATAAGTTTCTAAAATTCGATACGGAATGTTTTTATCGCTTTCTTTGAAATTCTCAAAGTCAGTTTTTTCATGGGATTCAAAGTAATTTTTCCCAAAAACCGAGTTCAGTAAAGGTTTTCCTAAAATCACTTTCTGTGGACGGAAAGTATATTGATTAAAAGTTTCGACTAAAACATATTCGATTTTCGGACCTACGGTCAAAGCCGTATTGGAAGGTAAAGTCCAAGGGGTGGTCGTCCAAGCTAAAAAGTAAATATTTCCTTCAACCTTTTTCAGGAGGTTGGAAGAATCTTTTTTAGCTTTAAATTGTGCTATAATTGTAGTGTCGGTTACATCTTTATAAGTTCCGGGCATGTTTAATTCGTGGGAAGAAAGTCCGGTTCCGGCTTTGGGCGAATACGGCTGAATGGTGTAACCTTTATACAATAAATTCTTGTCATAAATTTGTTTCAGTAACCACCAAACTGATTCCATGTATTTGGGATCGTAAGTGATATACGGATCTTTTAAATCTACCCAATATCCCATTTTTTCAGTCAAGTCATTCCAAATGTCAGTATAACGCATTACTGCTTCACGACAAGCTTTATTATAATCTTCAATAGAAATTTTCTTACCGATGTCTTCTTTGGTAATACCCAATTCTTTTTCTACTCCCAATTCCACCGGAAGTCCGTGAGTATCCCATCCGGCTTTACGATGAACTTGTTTTCCTTTTAATGTCTGGTAACGACAAAAAATATCTTTAATAGAACGTGCCATCACATGGTGAATTCCGGGCAAACCATTTGCCGAAGGAGGTCCTTCGTAAAACACAAAGTTTTCCTGTCCTTCACGTGTTGAAATACTTTTTTCGAAAATTTGATTTTCCTTCCAATTGCTCAATACCTCTTCTGCCAATTGAACCAAATCGAGTTGTTTATATTCTTTGAATCGTTTATTCATAATCATAAAATTTATCTGAAACAGATATTTTTTAAATCAATTAATTTTTAAGGGTTTGCGAATTTACAAAAAAAAACATTTTCACGACTTTTCTGAGTTGCTTTTTAGGCAATGACTCAAAATAAGTGAACAGAAGAAGGCTGATATATTTCATAGGGAAATAAAACACTTAATCGTCTTTTATGGAATATCTTTGTACAAAGAATAAAACAAGGAAATTAATAAATTAAATCAACAGTATGAAATCATTATTTCGACCATTAGTATTAACCACAATTGTAACTTTTGGATTTGTAGCATGCACACAAAAATCCGATTCAAATTTATTGTCAGACAATAGAATCAATGCAGAAGAAATCGAATTAGACGGCACAGTAGAAACACTTGAAATGCCAACACCTCCTTATGTTCCAACTCCTGTTGGTAATAGAGCAGCAAAAAAAATAATCGTAAATCTTGAAATTATTGAGAAAGTCGGCGAATTATCTAACGGAGTTGAGTATAATTTCTGGACTTTTAACGGAACAGTTCCGGGAGCTTTTATTCGGGCTCGTGTGGGTGATGAAATTGAATTACGTTTAAAAAATGATGAGAGCAGTATTTTTCCACATAATATTGACCTTCATGCTGTAAACGGTCCGGGTGGTGGGGCGGAAGCTTCTTTTGTAGCTCCGGGAAAGGAAGCTGTATTTAACTTTAAAGCTTTAAATCCGGGACTTTATGTTTATCATTGTGCCGCAGCACCTGTCGGAATGCACATTGCTAACGGAATGTATGGTTTAATTTTAATCGAGCCGGAAGGAGGTTTGCCACCGGTTGATAAAGAATACTATATTATGCAAGGTGATTTTTACACAAAAGGAGCTTTTGGAGAAAAAGGATTTCAAGAATTTGACATCGACAAAGCGATTGCCGAACAACCGGACTATGTGTTGTTTAATGGAAATACTGCCTCTTTGTTAGGTGCAAATGAATTACAAGCTAAAACCGGCGAAACAATTCGTTTATTTGTTGGAAACGGAGGGCCCAATTTAACTTCTTCTTTCCACGTTATTGGAGAAATTTTCGACCAAGTATATGTGGACGGAGGGACAACCATCAATGAAAATGTACAAACTACAACTATTCCTGCAGGGGGAGCTGTAATTGTTGAATTTAAAGCAGATGTACCGGGTGATTATGTTTTAGTTGACCATGCAATTTTCCGGGCTTTCCACAAAGGAGCTTTAGGAAAACTTAAAGTAAGTGGAGAGGAAAATCCGAAAGTATTCAGAGAAAATGAAACCCTTAAAACAAATTCATAATTTTGTAAACGAATAAAGAATTCCATTGGTTATGAGATTTTTTGTAATACTATTTTTATTTATACTGACAGCCTGTTCTCAGAATATTGGTTTGAGTGAAAATCACGTTTCATCTTCTTCTGAGTTGCCTAACCAAACAGTTGCGGTAAACACGAATAAAAAGATGCAAAAAATTGAAGGAGGAAGTTATCTGGGATTTATCGGAAAAGATTCAGCCCGTTTAGTTGAAGTTTCCTCTTTTTATTTGGATGAAAGCCCTGTAACCAATGCTGAATTTTTAGAATTTTTACGAAAAAATCCACAATGGACACGAAGTAATGTTACCTCTTTGTATGCAGATGATACGTATTTAAAAAATTGGGTAAGTGATTACGAATTTCCTGGAGACGTAAACCCTAATGCTCCCATAACCAATATTTCTTGGTTTGCTGCTCATGCTTATGCCGAAAGTGTTGGAAAAAGATTACCAACCATTGACGAATGGGAATTTGCTGCTTTGGCAGATGAAACTTCAAGAAATGCATCAGATAAACCGGAATTCACGGCTTATATTTTAAATGCCTATCAAAATAAATCGGTTTATAAAAAATCAGTAAAACAAAAAGAACCAAATTTTTATGGTATTTACGATTTGTATGGAGTAATTTGGGAATGGACAGAAGATTTTAATTCGGTTATGATTTCAGGGGAATCCCGAAATGACAGTGCAACCAATGAAAGTTTATTTTGCTCTGGAGCCGCTGTTACAACAAGCGATTTAAAGAATTATGCTGCTTTTATGCGTTATGCTATGCGAGGAAGCTTAAAAGCCAATTATAGCATAAATAATTTAGGGTTTAGATGTGCCAAGGACTTATAAATTAAAAAATGATACGGAATTTCATAATACTTTTGTGTATTTTATTTAGCTTTGTATCTTGTAATCAAAAAGAAAAACAAGAGGACACCTCACATTCTGCTTCTATTTTTCAATTGAATTCAGATTGGGAAAACCAAAATGGAGAACATTTGAAATTAGCAGAATTAAAAGGGAAAACTTTGGTTGTAGCTATGATTTACACTTCGTGTAAAACAGCTTGCCCTCGATTGACGGCAGAAATGAACCAAATTGAAAACCAATTGGGAGAGTATGATCCTTCTAAAGTTCGTTTCGTTTTGGTTTCAATTGATCCGGAAGTAGATACGCCGGAAAAAATGAGTGATTATTTGAAAACAAATAAATTTGATGGAGAACAATGGGTGTTTTTACGTGGTAGTGATGCTGGGACTCGTGAGTTTGCCAATGTATTATCTGTAAAATACAAACAAATTGATCCGGTTGATTTTTCACACTCCAACATCATCAGTGTTTTTTCTGAGAAAGGAGTGCTGAGTTTTCAAAAAGAAGGTTTAAACCCTGATGTTACCGATATTGTAAATGAAGTGAATAAATTATTATAACATACTAAATTAAGCAAATTAAAATTTCAGAGAAATGAAAAACATTATTTTATCTTTAAGCTTTTTAGCTTTTGTGGTTTCTTGTTCCAACAACGAACAAAAACCAGTTGATCCCGATTTAGATTCTTCTGTAGCCCAAGATGATTCTGCATTTAAAGAAGGGACTTCAGATACAGAAGAAACCGCTTCTGCTGAAGATCCGGCAGCTGCAGGTTTGGCATTAATTAACGGAAGTGACTGCCGTACTTGCCACCATGATACCGACAAACTAATCGGCCCAAGCTATCATGAAGTAGCTGAGAAATATACCGATGCAGATTTGGACTATTTAGCAGAAAAAATCATTGATGGCGGAAAAGGTGTTTGGGGCGAAATCCCGATGACTCCTCACCCCGGTGTGAATATGGAAGATGCAAAAACAATGGTGAAATACGTCTTATCACTTAAATAAATTATAAGCTAATAATCAAAAACGGGATTCACAATTTTGAGAATCCCGTTTTTTTATTTTAAATCCGGTCGGGTAGGGCGAACCTCGATTTTACTCGGTAAAGTTCTAGGATTCATTCTTAACAAATCCAAAACGAGCTGCCCAATGTCTTCCGGCTGAATTTTCCAAGCATCTTTGTCATTTGGAACATGATTATTGAAATGCGTTGCAACAGAACCCGGCATAATCGTAGAAACTTTGATATTGTATTTTCTCAAATCCAGCATGACTGCTTGGGTGAATCCTACTACACCAAATTTTGTGGCATTGTATCCGGCTCCGTTTTCAAAAAAATTTGTTCCTGCCAAACTGGAAAGAGTGATGTAATAGCCTTCTGATTTTTTCAATTCTTCCACTGAAGCTTTCAAAGTATGAAAAACGCCATTTAAATTAGTTTGAATCATAAGATTCCAATCGTTTATATTCAATTTATCGACCGGAGCAAAAATTCCCATTCCGGCATTTGCCAATACAACATCCAATTGACCAAAATGTTGAATAATTTGCTCAACAGCTTGTTTTTCGTCTTCAAAATTTGAAACATCCGATTGAATCCCGATGATTTTATCTGAATTTCCTAAACTTTCAGCTGTTTTCTTTACATTTTTTAAATCTCGTCCACTTATGGCTACACGCATTCCCGCATTTAGTAAAGTCTCTGCAGTTCCTTTCCCTATTCCTTTCGTTCCGCCTGTAATATAAGCTACTTTATTTTTTAAATTCATTTTATTTAGTTTTCCGTTTAAAGATACCTCCTAAACCTTTTCCAATTTTCTCAATCGACTCAATTCCTTTATTCAAGGTGTCCGGAGTGTAATCATCGTAATCGTCGATTGAAATTCCACTAGAATCTTCCATAGGATAAATAACAATCTGGCTATTTTCCGGAAGGTATTTTTCAAATTTTTGTGGAATTTTTTCCAAAGTAGTAGAATGTGAAATTGCACCTCGTCTTGCTGCTACAAATACGATTAAATCCGTTGGTAGAATGTTTTTGGTAATAATTAAGAAGTCTTCCCAATACGTAAATTCAACAGGATTTATTTTTCCGGAAAGTTTAAGTTCCTTCATTATTTTCTGAATAGCATCGTATGTGATGTTTTCTGAGTACAAACTTATCGGAATTGTGTATTCTTGTGAAATTCGCATTATTTTTTGAACAATGGATTTAAAACCTTTTTCACGTTCCACATGAGGTGGACAAATGAAAACCAAGCGTTTCTTCTCAATTAAAGGTTTTTTAATTCGGCAAAAAACCAAACTTCTGTCCACATTTTTAATGATTGCATCAATTCTTTCACCAAAAATATAATCAAAAATTCCTTGTCTTTCCGGCCAACTTAAAACGACCATATCTGCCATGATTTCTTTAGCCGTTCGTCCGATTCCACTGGCTAAATTATAGTCGATTCGCGTGATTGTACTTACATCTGTTTCTGTTGCTGAACCTTGCATTTGGAATTTTTCTAATTCCTTTTTATATTTTAAAATATTTGCCTCTGCTTCGTCATTATTGGGAACAATTGAGAGTAGAAAAATCGGATTATTTGAGTTTTTATCTTTAATTGTCAAAGCAAAATCGAGTAAAGGTTCCAATCGATATAAATCCGAAACCGGAATTAAAATTTGCTCTTCGCTTTTAGCTTGGTTTTTAAGTTCTTCTGTCGATAAACTTTCTTCATCGCTCAAAGCAATCTTTTTCGCTGCTTTTTCGGCTGAAAAAGAAGCTACTACGCAGGTAACAAGAATCAAAATAATCGTTCCGTTTAATATACCTTCATCTAAAATTCCTTCATTATAACCAAC
>JAQVDG010000095.1 GCA_028698395.1 Weeksellaceae bacterium | reverse complement strand
ATTCAAATCATCAATGCCTTCAGGTGAGAAAGCAATTTCCGGATTGTTTTCTTTAGTTGCTAAATAATTTTTAAGAATCTTTTGAATTCCAGTATCTGTAATTGAATTGATAGTCTTATAATCAAAAGAAGTATCTAAAGTTTTCCTTGTTGCTGTTAGAATTTTACCTTTTGGTGTTTTAATCCATGGTAGTTCAACTTTACCAGAAACAGTTTCTTTGTGCATAGGTTTACGAATTGACCAATGGTTACCTGTTTGCTTAACATCCTTTTTTAGTACACTATCTCCAATCCGAACCCATTTTTTGTAAATGTTTTTGGATTTGTTAATAACACGAAGGTTTTGTTTAAAACTCACAACAATATTCTCAAGTGAATTCTTTGTGTCAATTGTAAAGCTATCCCACGGTTTTAAAAACTCTTTGGGGACTTCTTTCTCTATTCTTTCTTTCGTTATAGGATTAATATAAACTGTTTTTTCATACTTTCTAAGTTTTCTATTTAAGTCAAAACGTGTTTTTGAATTTGCATATTTATTATTTAGTAGGTTCACATGATCTCTTGTTGCACAAGCAATTATTAAAGCATCTAAAGCATGGTGCCTATGATCAATTCTTTTCTTTCGAAAGTTTTTAGATAACTCAATAGGGACGGTAGGCAAATACTTTTGATACCTCTCATTGTACTCGGTAAACGATGTACTGTTTGTTAAATTGTTCAATCGTTCAAATCGTGGTAGAATTAAATCATTCCACACATCATTTAATCCCCAATCTTGTTTAAGTGTCGCTGTTATTTTGCCATTACCCGGTATTAAGTTTTTCGAATTCACACCGTCATCATCTCTTTCAGCTCGAACAATATTTGAAAGAACTGAGCTTATGAATTTACTGATGTATCTTGTATCATTAATTTGTCTTTCAATCATTCTTTCCGGGATATCTACCATCAACAGCTTATTACGCTTTGAACGGTTTTTGGAATAATTCGTTTTTACAAAATCCTCATAATTATTCACTTCAAATATTCTAACGGTTTTTCCAAGGCCAACTTCTATAGTTTGACCATGATGATTCTTAATGAATTCTAGCCCGATTTGGTTGTCTTTAAGTTTGTTTACAGCAGCCTCACAAATAACTTTATTGTTAAAACTATCATCAAAATAGCGACTTTGCGGAATAATATGTTCTATTTCATATTCTGTCGTAAATAGTTTGTCTAAAGGGATAATTTCGCCAGTGTAAGGCGACCTATATTTTTGTTCTAACCAAAGTTTATATCTCTGTAATTCGGAACTGGAAGGTTGAGCCGTTTTACTAATCTTAAAAATGTCTTCTGGGATTTCAATACCAGAACCCAACACACCATCCTCAAATATCTTCAGAATTTCTTGCTGAACAGGAGAATAAGGACGAACATTTTCAACCTCGGGATAATTTTTCAGTTCTGATAATAAAGCTTTTATCCTAAGATTAGTATTTTCGTTTTCAATTACCTGATCAGATATCTTTTTGCGATCTTCGGCAGTATTTTTCATTTCCCGCCCAAGTTCAACGTGAATTTCATCGAAAAAACCTTTTGAGCCATTTCCATATTGTTGCCAGATATCTTTAACTACACGAAGTGTTTCAGTTACTACTTGCTCGACTATAGGATTGCGTAAAGAATGCTGTTTGAATTCCTTTAAATACTGTTCTAAATCCGAAACAGTATTCCATTTATAAGCAAATGCGGCTTCTGAATGACGACCGTAAACAATATAACTTGCCAACCACAATTGTAATCCTTGAAAATCTTCTTCAATTTCTAATTTTTTCGCTTTTTCACGTACTCTGTTTTTTATATCTTCGTCACACTCTCCCGTTATTATTTTTTCAATTCTGTTTTTTGTGTTTTCATCTATATTATCCCAGCTCCAGTACTTTCCCAACCTCATTAAAGGCAATAATTTTTTAAGAGCTTTTGCTGAAAAACTCCCATAATCGCTCTTGAAAGGTGGAAACTTAATAAAGCTATCAACAAAAGAATCTCCATCTATGCCGTATTTAATAGCAAAAGTTTTTAGAGCTTTATTGTATTCTATTTTATCAGACACAGAATATATTATATGCCAAAGATTTTGTTCAATCTCAGCAGTTAAAAAGTTGCCTGGTAAGTTTTTAACTTTAGCTAACCTTGTTGCAATTAATGTTCTGGTTTCGTTACATGGATATTTTTTATCTTCTACATAGTTCCATCGGTATTTATCAATCTCTGTATTTAAGGCTTTACCTTTCAATCCACTCTGTTCTATAAAAAAATTTATGAGTGGCTTTTGTTCAATCTCTTTTCTATCATTCAAGAACTCGAACAATTTTTCATAATCTTCGATACCATTTAAAAATTCATTTGTTATGTTGCTATCATCTTCTTTTTTGTAGAGGTTGAGATTGTAAATCCATTGCCACAACCTAAACTCCTGATATAATGGATGCGATTTCGGAATCACTTTTAGGTATTCTGTTTTTTCTTCCCCATTGAATGAATATTTCTTATACTCAAAAGAGCAATTACTTATCGAAGACTTTTGGCTTTTTAAAGGTCGCTGGTAAAAAATAATATCTTCAATAAAGAGGTGAATAAAATCCCTTTTGCTTAATAAAAACTTATGTGCCTCATTGTTTCTATACAATTCACGAATACAATTATTATACAAATCTTCGTTTTGAAGCTCTGGATGAAATTCACATTGCTTTTGTAAAATTTGTTTAAGTTCCTCTTTATAATATTTTCGTTCAATAGTACGTACTAATTTTCCCTTAATTTTCTGCTTAGGATATTGTAATAGCGTATCATAAATAAACTCCCCAATTGTCTTTTTTGATCTGTCAATCTCAAATTCTGTTTTTTTCTTTAACAAGGTCCAGTCATCTTCACCCGGTGCTCTAAAACTCCTTTTTTCTTTTCCTTCTTTGTCAGTTTTAACTGTACCATCTTCATTTAAGTCGGTTGTAACTATAAAATCTTTAACTTTATCTTTCCAATCAAATAAGGGCGTCTTACTTGCTCTTCGGTAAATCCAGCCGTTTTCTAAAACAATCGAATACCAAATATCCTTTTTCCCTTTTTGCATTTCATCAGCTTTTACGTCTATAATTTTTAATGTATGCAATTCAGTTAATTTATTTGGAATTTCTTCCTCTTCCTCCCCACGTAACTGATAATATCCACGCTTTTGATTGAAATTAAGAATGATCCAAGCTAACTCCTCTTTTTCAATTTTTTTCGTGATAGCTTTTTTTCTTAAATAATAAATTGTCCAATCATAGGGGATTTTCTTATTATTTTCCAGAAGGCTCGGTTGCTTCTCACTAAAGTCAATTATCATTTCTTCAAATGATTCTTTGAAGATAAATTCATATTGTTTTTTACGTTGTGATTCATCCCATATTTCTTGGTAAGTTATTTTTGGTTCATAATCACCAATAAGCTTACCTAAACGCTTTTCAAAATCAATTTGAGAAGAATAGTGTATCGGTAAGAATCCGAGAATGTTTAGAACACGGTGCAATCGTTCTCTTCTTAACAACTGCCTTTCACGTAATCTTCTGATGCTACGATAACTAGTTCTTTCGGCAGTTTGAGAAATAGAATTACCTTTTCCAAAATCACCTAATAAATCCTGGCTCATCGGAATGATTCGACTACCCATTCCAAGGATTTTATTATTTTCTTTATCAACTAAAGCCCAACCAATTGAATTTGTGCCAAGATCTAACCCGAGAACATTTTTCATAAAATTTCCTTTGTAATTAAAAAAAATTGTTATAAGTTTGAAACAAACATTTAAAGCAATTCACAATAAGGATTATTCCGTTGTGAAAACATTTACAGCAGCCCCGGTCTTGTATCGGGGTTGTTGTTTTTAAACTCTACTAATATCATCATTATCATTCCTTCTTATTCTCCCGGTGCTTTCATACTATACATATCAATATCTTTTTCATCGATTTACTTTTATAATTCAGTGCCGCCCACTTAGGAGTTCACACTCTCTTTTAATTTTCCGGGTCTTCAATAAAAAAAACACACGGTTCAATCCGCCTCGGCGGATTGGCTGCTGGTCTTTGCCAATCAAGGTAAGTTCTAATTTTGGTTTGTGGTTCATAAGTAATCTCATCGTCTGAATCAGAATTTATAGAATTTAAGAATTAACAGAAATATTTTGATTGTATTTGGGATTGAAAATTAATTTGTATTGTAAACTTTGACTCCCAAAATTTATTAATAATCCCAAAGGGAAATCATAAGCAATTACATAATTTTTTGCTTGAGCTAAATGAACGTTTTCTAAATTTATCAAAGCTTTTAATTCAACTATAATTTTATTTTCAACAATAAAATCCGCTCTTCGTGTTCCAACATCTATTCCATCATAATAAATTTTATGCTCTTTCTCTCTTTCAAACTGTATATAAGCTCTTTCTAATTCAATTGCAAGACATCTTTGATAAATCACTTCTTGAAAACCATTGCCGAGTGTATTATGGACTTTCATTGAGCATCCAATTACTTTATAAGTTAATTCATCTTTAATCATTTACTAATTCCGATCATTCTTAAATTCTGCAAATTCTGATTCTGATGGTTTTATTTTTTAGCTTTCTTAATGTCCTTCAGCAACTTTTTCTCATCACCTTTAAGTCGTCTCTCAACCTTTTTCACATCCTCTGCCGGTGGAAGATTTTCGGGTTTAACACCACGTTCTTTTAATATTTTTCTAACTGCAAGATTATTATCAACATGTTCTTCAGAAATATGCTCGTGTCCGTGAAGATTTTTTTCAACAACATTATGACTTGTTAATTCAGTTGCAAAATCCTTCGCTTTAATGGTTAGCGTTGGTAAAAAATCTGCTAAAGGTCTTCCGGCAGGAATATCCAATCTGCTTTTCATCATTTGAGTATTCAGTCTGCCAAACAAAGCTTGATCACCTTTAGAGCGGATAATTGCAAAACCTTTTTCGTCAACACCTCTTTCATAAATTATAGAAGAAAGTTTCTTCTCCGAATAAGATAGTTTTTCACGTGCAGTTACACGAGCTACATCCAACAATCGCTTTTCGATTATTTCTTGTTTGCGGGTTTGAACTGCGAAGTAAGTTTGCGCAAATGCAATTTCAGGTTTTGATGGGTCGCCGTTTTGAGCGACAAGATAGCATGCGTATCTTGTAAGAGCAATATCATCAACAGGTCTTTCAGCACCACTACCTATTGATACCATTTTGTTGATTTCAACAAAATGGTTTAGAGCTGATTCACCGCTATTAAGGCAAGCATCTTTAGCCTTATTAATTATTTTCAGAAAATTTCGCCATTCAGTGTAGTTAAATATTTCTTGTAGTTCTCTCGCACTCCAGCATTCAACATTTTCTAAAATATAACAAGCGCTTTCAAATTTTTCGAATAATTCAGAGATGAGTTCTTTTTTCATATTAATCTCCATCTGATTGTAAATAATTCCTTTGTTTCCAATTTCTGCTGCAATCTTGCCTCAATATCTTCAATTATTATTTCTTTTCGTTTATCAACTTCATCTTGAGCTAAAAAGAGATTCCGTCGAAGTTCGCTTCTCTTTTTTTCCTTATCCTTAATTTCCCTTTGCGCATAAACTTTTTCTTCAAGGTTTAGAATTTTCCGGGTCTTCAATAAAAACACACGGTTCAATCCGCCGCTGTGGATTGGATGCTGGTCTTTGCCAACCCAGGTTAATTCAAGTTTTGGTTTGTGGTTCATAAGTTATTCTTATTCAAATGTTCGTTTGAGATACTTTTCCCGCAAAAGGTGCGGGATCAGAATGACTTTAGCTAAAAAGATCAATATGAATTTTTATGTCATTCATTCTGGAATGCGGAATGATATCATCATGCTGTAACCTACCAACAACAATTGCTGGGTGGATGCGCTGTTTATTTGCAAAATCCAGAATAGAAGATTCACTGTAAGGTTTATGCTGAAGTAACTGCTGGTATTGATTATCAGGGATAAGAAACTTACTTGCAAACCTATCTGCTTCAGCTTCTTTTTCTTTATCAATTATATGCCCGGCAACTTCTTCTAAGAAAACATCTTTTTTACCATGCAGCAGTATATGTGCGGCTTCATGAAAGAAGGTAAACCAAAAGTGGTCATTTGTTTTATATCTTCCGGACAACTGAATTAAGGGAACAGTTGTGTTAAATATCCATCTTGTTGCGCCGCTAATTGTTGCTTTTGGAATATTTGGCGTATAGATAACAGCAACACCGGTTTCGGAACATAGTTTTTGAAGTTGATCTTTGAAGTCAGCCGGATGATGAAATGAAAGTTCTTTGATTTTATCAAGATTCTTTCTGAATAAATCTTTATTGAACTCTTTCAATTGTAGTTTCTTGGCATCAATTTCACCTTTTCTTAACCAGACTGAAATAGCTTCCGGTTCACTAGTATGCGCCAAGGAAATTTTAAAAGCAACCTTTGCAGCTTTACTAATATAAAGTGTGTTCCATTGCTGGGGAGAGGCAATACCGAAATAGTTTAACATAGATTTTGAAAGCTCGATAAGATTTCTTGTTTCAGGAATCCAACCAAGTTTCATCATATTTGTTGTGGGAAAATGTTTGGTCCAATCTTTACAATCTTCAAGGTATTCATCAAATTCAATTTCGGCAAGTTCTTTCTGATATTGTCTATCACGTTCAATCCAAAAGTCCGCAGGTATTCCTAAGACTTTTTCCAGGGCTATAGCAGTTGAAGTTGTGATAGGTTCTTTGCCTTTGATAATCTGATTAACATTTTTAATATTTTTTCCAAGACGCTCGGCAAGCTCATACTGATTCATACCTATTGCATCAATAGTTTCTTGAATTGTATCACCAGGAGGTGAGAGCAATTCTTTTTTAAGTTTATATTTATTAGTCATATTTAAACCTTAAGATTTTTTATGATAATCTGTTACTTCCAGAACTTTTATGTGAGTAATAGAATTCCAATCCAAACCGCCTTCAGCTTTAGCTGGAACTGGATCGTGGTCTGGTTCTAAAATAATTCTCCAGTTACCGGATATATCAACTGCAAGCTGGCCGACGCGATCGCCTTTAAGTTCATGACAATTAGCTGCAGGTATAGTTTTCATAACTGCTAATGTGGAAGCGGCAAGCAAATCCTTCATTCTTTGATTCACTTTTTTTGCCATCATACCATAGGTTTTTGATATTTCCTTTGGATCCGTTAAACTCTTTTCCAGCTTCCTTGATTTGAATGAAATTTCCATATGCAATATAATAATTGTTTACAAATAATGTAAATGCTTTTTTAATCTTTTTAACCTTGGTGTATCAAGAACCTTATGAAAATATTGGCTTTTATCTTCCGCAATTATAGTTTTGT
>JAQVDG010000094.1 GCA_028698395.1 Weeksellaceae bacterium | reverse complement strand
TGAATCAATAGATTTATTGTTGAAGTGTCCAATAGTTTTTTCAAAAGCATCTAGATAAGCATTTTCAAATTTACTGCTATCAAACATTGTTTCAATAGTACAATCACAGTTAATATTGTCTGGTTTAGGTAGCGCAAATGCAAAATAACTATTGTTCGCTTTTTGATTTTCAATAATTTTCTTGAAAGAAGCATTTGCGATAGATTCAAAAAATTTTCTGTTTTCTAAAGTGGTTTTACCTGCTCCGTCATTGTCATATATACCGATATATAATTTATTACTATCAAAATCACTTTCGTATAAACCACGCATAAATGGTAGAATATTAGTTTCGCCATTTAATTTAAAAATATCAAATTTCAAACTTGGAAATTCTTCTTGTAATTTGTCAAATGCGTTTGAAATATGTTCTTTATCGTGTTTCCCTTCAACAAGCAGAATAATTGGTTTTTTGGAAGACAAAAAACTATTTTGCTGATGCTTATTCCAAAATTCACCTGTTACTTCTGCTATTATTTCTTGTCTAGTTCTATCTTCTATTTTGCCATTATTAAGCATATAAACATTTTCATCATTTACGCATTGCGTAAGCGTTGGGGAGTGCGTAGTGATAATTATTTGGCGATTGTGAAGATATTCTGTAAAGCTATTTGTAATTTGCTCTTTATTGTTGATGTGTATATGAGAATCAGGCTCGTCCAAAATGAAAATACTGTCTTCTTGTCCGGCAAATTCCAATGCAGCTTTAATCAATAGTAATTTCTTCTCTCCTTCGCTTAAATCGGCAACAGTTATACCCTCTGAAATTTCAATAATAATACCGTCAATAATTTTAGCATCTTTAGGCGCATAAGCTAGATAGAGGTATTTAAATACCTGATCGGGTGTATATTCCTTCTTATTGATTAATTGTACAAACTCTTTTAAAGTATATTCCGATTTTGCATCAATGTCCCGAACCAATCTTAATGCAAAGTTGTCATTGTAATTTGCATAGTTTCTTTTTATAAAATCGATTTTGATTTTAATTTTGTCGAGGTTCGTTATTCGCAACACATCTTTTACGAATTTTTGATTATCCTGCGAATCAGATATTAAAAGACAAAGCAATGCGATATTCCAGTAATACCTATTAAGAAAAAGCATTTTGGGTAACTCGGAGTATTCCGTACCTTGGGATTGAGCTTTATTTATATTATTCACAAACTCCAAATAAAAAGGACCAAAACAATCATCAAACAACCTCGTTTCTTCACCGCTGTATATTCCCACAACCTTTTGTGGTAGATAGTTTGAAATCTCAGTCGCTGATTTGTTGTTTCCATCTAAAAAATATTTTAGATTTTTACCGTCTTTTTCAATCTTTACATTGTTGTTTTTTGAAGTTATATATTCAATGGTATAGTTGAAGTTTACTTTATATTTCGGCACATATAGACTTCTGAAAATGTGACTTACAGCTTCTAGTAAATTACTTTTCCCACTTCCATTGTTACCTATAAATGCGATTAGATCAGAATTGTGAACTAAGTTAGCATCTAAATTTTTGTAATTTGTAATTTGTAACCTTCTTATTTTCATAACTTAACTAAATATTGCGTTTTCAAATTCTTGTTGTGCATTATTTTCAACTTCTTCAATACTTGAACTAATTGAAAGAATTTTGTTTTTTAAATTCAAAACCATTTCAATTATTTTTTTCTGTTCATTTAGCGGAGGAATAACTATAGGAGCTTGTAAATACTCTTGCCCATTTATATTTGGCTGGCCCGCAATTCTTTGATTAGACAATATCCATTGTTTGAAAGTATACGATTTGGTATATTCTAAAACATATTCTGGAATTACTTTTTTAAAATCTAAATGGTAATTTACGAGATAACCTGCATAAATTGCTCTACCCAATTTCTCTTTATATAAAAAAGTTTTACCAACAGTATTTCCCGACCTAGCTATAAGAAAATCATTCTCTTTTAAAAGATATTTTTCATCAACAAATTCAGGCGAAACAAATTCTTCATTTAATGTTCCGTTTTCATTAATATCAGTAATTCTTATATACCTAGTCTCTGATTTTCGTTTAACACCTTTTACATTTGCACCATAAATTGGTTTGCCCAATACAATGTCTCCAAATTTCAAAGTATTAAACTTATTAGTATATGAGTTACCCTTGTCAATCCAAACATCCCATCTTTCAAAGTCTTTAAATTCAAATATTTGTATGCCCTTAGACTTATTAATTTTATCTTTCTTTTCTATACCTAGTTGTTTTGTAAAATAGCTATCAATTTCTACCTCCAAATCAATTATTTGTTGTTTAAGTTTATCTGTTAGAGCTATTTTATTGTAATAATTTTCAATTATTTTATTTTGATCACTAATTGTTGGTAAAGGAATTTGAATGTCAAGAAATTCATCTTGTTTAACCCTTGCTTTGGAAATTCCAGTTGTTTTGGTATTTAAAAGAGTTTTAAATGCATTACTTCTTAGAACTTTATGTAAGAATTTACCATTAATCTTAGTCTCATCAAATTTGAATGTTGGATATTCCGAACTAACACCGAAAGGTGTTTGACCTGCCTCGTGATAATATATACAGCCGTGACGAACATTTATTTTTGAGTATATAATTGCATTTTCGGGAACTAAATTTAAATTTCCTTTATATGTTTTTATTTCGTCAAAATCTCGTAAAAAAAGTTCACCACCAAAATTAATTTTTGAAATAATTTGCCATTTGTTCTTAATCATTTCTTCTTTACTAACTGCTTTTTTGTAAGGCTTTAAAATATCCCTCAATGTAACTACATTCTCAAATTGTAGATTATTTATAGTGTAATAGCGTTTGACATCCCAAAGATTAAGTTTCTCAAAGGGTATAAATTTTAAGTATGTTGATGTAGCTGTTTGCATTATTTTTCAGATTTTGCGTAAAATTCTTCGGGTTCAGAAACAACACCATCAACAATTCTAATTCGGCTCATTTCGTCTTCGTTTATTTGCTGATATTTCGTTTCTTTGACATAGGTTACCCAAAGTTTATTTTCTTCTCGATACTTTTTAAACTCTTTTGCCAAAGGTACGAGTTCGTTTTCTATTTGCGCGCCAGTTGTGCTAATTCCAGCCTTTTCAACTTCGGCAATTGGAATTTGATAGTTAAAATCCCTTTTAATTTGAATCCTTATTTCATTTTGAATTATATCTTCAATCTGTTTTAATTCGGCTTTCAAATTCTTTTTTTCTTGGGCATTTAGTGAATCTTTGCCTTTAAGTTCAAGTTTTTCAGTAATTGCCTTAATTTGAGTTTCGTATTTTTTTGAAGTTTCTTTTTCTGCCTTTTTAGTAATAGTTTTCAATTGTTTGGCTTCTTCTTCTGTAAACTTTTTAAAGAAAAGCAAACTAGGTTTTACGGTAGCACCACTTGCAATAAATACATCCTGAGGGATAGATGTGATAAGGATAATTTTCGCTTTGCTTTCTACAAACTCTCTAATTTTTTGTAAATTGGCATTATTTAAAACACCTTCTGGCAAAACAATTCCCATTCTACCGCCGGGCTTTAACAAATTCAAACAACGTTCAATAAAAAGCACTTCTGTTAATGTACTCATAGAGCCAGTTTCATATAAATCAAGTAATGATTTACCTATATTATCATTTACTTGTCTTAGTGCTTCATCATAAGCTGTTCCATATCTTTTTCTGTATTTCTTGATACGTTCTTCATCGGTGTATTTGTCGGCTTCTGTTATTTTCAATGATTTTTCAACCCTGCTTCCAAATGGTGGGTTGGTCAGAATAATATCGAATCGGTTTTCAAATATACCGTTTACATTTAATAGTCCATCGTTATGATGTACACCACCATGACCATCACCGTGCATAATCATGTTCATTTTTGCTGTACGGCTCATTCGTGGATTTGCATCAATTCCGAAAATGCAATCATAACTTAATTCTCTAATTCTGCTTAGTGGATTATTAATGTCAAGTTCTGCATTAAGTTTGGCAAAAAGATTTGTAACCTTTTCGTCTATTTCTTCTTTCTTTTTGTCGGATAGTTTTTCGTAATCTTCGTTGTAATATTCAGCTTTAATTTTTTCCTTAGCTAAATGAATCTCATTTTCTACTTTGGCTCTAACATACTCGAATGCTTTGATTAAGAATCCACCCGAACCACAACAAGGGTCGCAAATGATTTCGCTTTCTTGTGGGTCTAATATTTCAACAATAAAGTCAACTATTGTTCGAGGTGTAAAAAATTGTCCTAATTCACCTCTGAATGTTTTTCCAAGAAACTGTTCAAATGCAATACCTTTCACATCATCAGAAGTTGTTGAAAGGTTGTAAATCTGTAATTCTTCAACAATTGCTTCAAAACTATTCTCTCTTATTCTAATTATTTCATTTGGTTCAAAAAGGTCATCGTCTTTGAAATCCTCTTTCGTTTGCTCAAATAAGAACTGATAGAAATCTTTTCCATCTTTAGGCTTGTATTTGTCGTAACTTGCCTTGTCGTTTTTGAAAGCTTCTTTTGAGAATATTTGATTTTCGGAATTGCTTCTTTCGTATCTAATTTTAATGAAAAGAATTTTACTTATTTCATCAAATGCAGCTTCGGGCGAAAGTTTGTCATTGTTTCTAATTATGTTGTGGCATTTGAAAAGCAGTTTTGAAAACTCATCTCGTGTAAATGCTTTAGTCTGTTTTAATAATTCATTTACTTTCTTTTCATCATTAACAATTTTTGCATCAGGTATATTTACAACTTCCTCCAATCTTTTGGGAATTTTTCCTTTCAAAACCTTAAAAATTCTCGTTTCTTTTAGGTTCGTAGTTACAAAAAAGTCAGCACCAGCCCAGGATGCATAATTGTAACCTTGAAAATAATCTTCTTCTCTGACGGTTATATGTTCCGCTTTACATTCAACAACAATTATTGGACTGTTATTTTCTCTTTTGTCTTTTATGCTTCTCCAAATCACAATATCAGCCATTGCTCTTCCTTGTCCACGTTGTGAATTGCTAACTTGAATTTCTTGAGCCATTTGCTCCAAGTCAAATCCGTAATTATTAACTAGTCGGCAAATGTATTCTTGTCTAACTTGTTCTTCAGGTTTTAAAACCAACCAAACGTCTTTACCTTTTAGAGGAGCTTTTATTTTATTTCCTTTTATTTCTACTTTCATAATATGTGAATTCTTTGAATCAAATTTGTCTATGCAGCCTTAAAAATTGTAACTAATACTAAAATTAATTGTGTCAAATGTTGACCACTCTTTTACGGCAAAAAATCCGCTACATCTTTGCCAAACGCTTTGAGTTCACGTACCAACGACGAAGAGATAGAGGCCGTATCAGCATCAGCAAAAAGTAACACTGTTTCGAGTCCTGCCAAGCGTTTATTCACGTCGGCTATGGTGCGTTCGTATTCAAAATCGGCCATCGTGCGAACGCCACGCAATACATACTGTGCGCCAACGGACTTGGCAAAATCAACCGTTAAGACGTCGTAAATTTGCACCTCAATGCGTGGTTCGTTGGCAAACAACGCCGCTATTTGCTGTTGACGTTCTTCAGGTGTGTAAAGTGTTTGTTTGGTGGTATTACGCCCAATGCCAATCACCAAACGATCGAACAGCGGCAAAGCGCGCTCAACAATATTTTGGTGTCCTTTGGTAAAAGGATCGAAACTACCTGGAAATAAAGCTACTTTTGCCATACGAGATTACTGTTTCATGTTACCCAAATAGAGTTCCAACGCACGCGACGAAATGATAATTTCCCAAATAGAAAGTGCTAACGACACAATCAACGCGAACAACGCCAAACCAAAAATCCAAATAGCGGTAAGCGATAATCCAATATAAATGACAAACATAGTGACCACGCATAAAAACAAACTCACCGTACCAAATACTTGCATCAAGCGAGAAAGATTGAGTCGTTTACGGAGGTTTTCAATTTGAGCTTGTGTTACTGCCGAGTGATCCTGTTCGTAACGATCTTTGAGTGTACGCACCAACTGCGCGTAGGCCAAAAATCGGTTAGTGTACGCCAATAAAATAAGCGACACCGCCGAAAACAGCACCGAAGGCGTGATTAGAGTCAATTCTTCCATAATTATCAAAGATTAGCAATACGTTTAATTTCGTCCATCACCGCTTGGGCAAATTTATCAGCTTGTTCCATCGTTGGAGCCTCGCTGTAAATACGAATAATCGGTTCGGTGTTCGATTTACGCAGATGAACCCATCCTTGTGGAAAATCGATTTTCACACCGTCGATATCATTAATTTTGAATTGTTTATAACAACCTTTTATGACCGTTAAGACACCATCCACATCGATGGCAGGAGTCAATTGAATTTTATTTTTTGAGATAAAATAGTTAGGATACGAAGCACGCAATGCCGATACTTTCTGACCAGTTTTTGCTAAATTTGTCAAGAATAAAGCAATGCCAACCAAAGCATCGCGTCCGTAATGCGAAGCAGGATAAATGACGCCACCATTACCTTCGCCACCAATCACGGCATTGGTTTCTTTCATTTTAGTCACAACATTCACTTCGCCCACAGCTGCGGCACTGTAGGAACCGCCACGTGCCACAGTTACATCGTGCAACGCACGGGTTGAACTCAAATTGGAAACCGTGTTACCGGGCGTGTGTTGCAACACATAATCGGCCACAGAAACCAACGTATATTCTTCGCCAAACATAGAGCCATCTTCACAAATAATAGCTAGACGATCGACATCGGGATCGACCACAAAACCAACATCCGCTTTTTGCGATTTGATTAAATTAGAAATATCACCCAAATGTTCTGGCAATGGTTCTGGATTGTGTGGAAAATGACCGTTTGGTTCGCAGTATAATTTTTCGATATGTTGCACACCCAACGCTTCCAGTAAAGCTGGAATAGCAATGCCTCCAACCGAATTCACACAATCGACTGCCACTTTAAAATTAGCTTTACGAATAGCGTCAACGTCTACTAACGCCAATTGCAGCACATGGTCGATGTGTTTTTTGGTGTAATCAGTTTTCTCAGTTAACGTGCCAATTTCATCAACTGCCACATAATCGAAATCGCCTTTATCGGCAATATCCAACAGAGCTTCACCTTCAGCTTTGTCCAAAAACTCGCCTTTATCGTTCAATAATTTAAGCGCGTTCCATTGTTTAGGATTGTGGCTAGCGGTCAAAATAATACCACCATCGGCACCTTCCATAGTCACCGCCAATTCGGTAGTAGGCGTGGAAGCCAAGCCAATATTCACCACATCGCAACCAGAGCCGAGTAATGTTCCAATGACAACGTGATTGACCATTTCGCCCGAAATACGAGCATCACGACCAACCACGACTTTGCAATGTGATTTATTGGAATATGTTTTTA
>JAQVDG010000093.1 GCA_028698395.1 Weeksellaceae bacterium | reverse complement strand
AGAAATTATGGAAGAATTATTATCAGAAAAAGGCAACTCCTGTAAACCAATTGCAGGACTAATTTTTAATTGTAAATTTGTAGTAGGATTTAATCTTTAACCTGTAAACTTTTTTTAGGACGAGTCACACTCAAAATTAATTTGTTTTAGTTATTTTTTGCGTTCTACAATGACTGCCAACAAAACTTTAAACGAAAGTAAGAATTTAAAAAAGAATGAACAATCCAAATTCAAAATAGTATATTTGTTTTTGATGAAATCATATACAATAAATACAGATGAATTAGCCAAAGGAATCCAAAATGGCGATCGAGTAAGTCTGAGTCGGGCAATTACTTTGGCAGAAAGTACTTTGAAACAGCACCAACAAGAAGCACAACAACTTATTCAGAAAGTTTTACCCTTAACCGGGAAATCCAAAAGAATAGCCATTACGGGCGTTCCGGGTGTTGGAAAAAGTACTTTTATTGAAAGTTTTGGGAATTTATTAACTCAAAAAGGTTTAAAAGTAGCTGTTTTGGCAATTGACCCAAGCAGTACGCTATCGGGCGGAAGTATTCTGGGCGATAAAACCCGAATGGAAGATTTGGCTCGAAATCCGAATGCGTATATTCGCCCTTCTGCAAACAGTGGCCAATTGGGAGGTATTGCTTCCCGAACGTATGAATCTTTATTACTTTGTGAAGCTGCCGGTTTTGATGTGATTTTAATTGAAACAGTAGGAGTGGGACAATCGGAAACTTTGGTTCATACAATGACGGATTTGTTTTTATTTCTGCAAATTCCGGGTGCGGGCGATGAATTGCAAGGAATTAAACGAGGAATTATGGAAATGTCTGATTTAATTTTTATTAATAAAATCGACAGTTTTGGCTTGGAAAAAGCACAAGAAGTAAAAGTAACTTTCGCTCGTTCGTTACAGTTTTTACCTCAAAAAAACTCCGGATGGAAACGAAAAGTTTTAATGGGTTCGGGCTTTACAGGACAAGGATTGGAAGAGGTTTGGCAGAAAACTGAAGAATATTTTAAAACGATTCAGTCCAATCAATATTTGGAAAAACGAAGAGAAGAACAAAACAAGCTGAGAATCAAGGAGTACATTAAAGAACAAATGACTCAAGTTGCTCTGGATTTGTATAAAGAAAATACGTTTTCAGAAACAGAAATTCAGTCTAAAAATGCGTATTTTTTAGCAGAAGAATGGATAAAAAAACACGTAAAATTTAATCAATAATTCGCTTTGCGTACAAATAACGTTTGGACCAATATGCACTGCTGAGCGGAGTTACAATCACACCTTGTGAAGTAGAAGCGTGAATGAACTCAACTTCGCCTTCGTCTGAAACATTATGAACAATTCCAACATGTGAAACACGCCCTTTTCCGGAAGTAGCAAAGAAAACCAAGTCACCGGCACGTAATTCGTCATTGGAAACTAAACGACCTTCTTTAGCTTGTGCAGCAGAAATTCGAGGTAATTCGTAGTCAAAAATCTGAAAAACACTTTGAACAAATGAAGAGCAGTCAATTCCTTTTCTTGTAGTTCCTCCATAGCGATAAGGCGTTCCTAAATAAGATTCGGCTTCGGAAAGAATTTGATAAACAAACGAACCCAAAACGATTTTGTGGATGTCTTTTAATTCGTCTAATGTATTTGGAACTTTTGAATCGGAAGAAGTCGATTTAACTTCTTTGATTTTATTTTCAGAATATAATTTTTTATTCAGAATACTAGTTTGAGCGTAGTATGAACGCTCTAAGACAGGATAATCGGACTTGGGTTGATTCGCCGAAATTAAAGTACCGCACGAGGTAGTTAAAATTGAAATACTTACAAT
This sequence comes from Weeksellaceae bacterium, assembly GCA_028698395.1. The sequence goes on along the minus strand of JAQVDG010000093.1, from coordinate 5,632 downwards.
AATCAGCAGATTTATTCCTTTCATTTTAAATTCTTTACGCCTTTCCTGTTTTTTTGATTTAGCGCAAATGTAACAGCAATAAACGAGTGTTATTCATCACTTTACAAAATTTGTGAAAAAATTAACAAAACCCTTTCTGAATTAACAATTTTTTAGAAATTAAGAGGAATTTTATAGACAATTGCATTGATATTCATTCCGGCTCCGACAGAACCAAAGACAAGATGGTTTCCTGATTTGAATTCATGGTTTCCTAATTGCTTTCTTGCTATTAAATCGTACATGGTTGGAACAGTAGCAACCGATGAATTTCCAAATTTCTGAACAGTCATTGGGGCAACATCCTCAGAAAATTCCCGGATTCCATATAATTTAAATAAACGCTGAATCATAGCATGATCCATTTTTGCATTGGCTTGGTGCAATAATATTTTATCAATATCTCCAATCTCTAATCCCGAATTGTCAATTACTCGTTTTATCAATGCCGGAACTTTTCTGAGTGCATATTCATATACTTTACGTCCGCGCATTTTAATGTTGACTTTAGAACCTTCATAAGATTCTTTTAGTGACTGGGAATTCATTAAATAATCCATTTCATCGAGACTGTCACAAAGAGTGTCATAGGAAATAATTCCTTCTTTTCTGTCAGATTCTTTAGCTTCCAATACTACGGCTCCCGCTCCGTCTGCAAAAATCATAGCTGTTCTGTCGTGTGGGTCAACGGCTCTCGACAAAGTATCGGCACCAATAACTAAAGCTTTTTTTGCAGTTCCTGATTGAAAAAGATGATGTGCCAGGATTAATCCTTCAATCCATCCCGGGCAACCAAAAAGCATATCATAAGGACGACAATGATTGTTTTTTATTTCCAATTTATGTTTTACTCGTGTTGCAATTGATGGCATACTGTCCACTTGGCGGTGAATTGGGTCGATATCGCCGTAATTATTAGCAACAATGACATAATCCAGTTCATCTTTGTTGATTCCGGCATTTTCAATTGCTCTTTGAGCGGCAAGCACTGCCAAATCTGAGGTAAACATAGAATTATCCGCATAACGTCTTTCTTCTATTTCTGTAATTTCCTGAAATTTTTGGATGGTTTCTTCAATAGGTTTTTCTATCTTTTCTCCACTTTCATCATAAAATTCATAATCCAAAAAGGCTGAATTCTTTACGATTTGTTCCGGTAAAAAGTGCCCGGAACCTGTAATCACAGTATTTATTATCATAATTGGAAAGTACTGGTTTAATTTGCAAATTTAGTTAAAATAAATGATGATAATGAAGTTGTTTCAAAAGTGTTTAGTTTTCCATGATTTTACGAGTGATAAAATCTTTTTCTAAGCTCCAATTTCTTGCCGGCGAATATTCTCTCCCGTAATAAATAATTTGAATATGAAGTTTATTCCATCGGTCTTTTGGGAAATATTTCTTTGCATCTTTTTCAGTTTGTATTACTGATTTTCCATTGCTTAATTTCCATCGTTCCATCAAACGGTGTATATGTGTATCAACCGGAAAAGCCGGATGTCCAAAGGCTTGTGACATGACAACAGAAGCGGTTTTGTGGCCTACACCCGGTAAAGCTTCCAATTCTTCAAATGTTTGAGGAACAATGCTGTTGTGTTTCTCAACCAGAATTTCCGACAGTTTTTTTAAATTTTTAGCTTTTGTGTTGGAAAGTCCGATTTGTTTTATCAACTCTTTGATTTCTTCTACCTCTAAAAGACTCATTGCTTTAGGATTATTGGCACGAGCAAATAGTTCCGGAGTAATTTCATTTACTTTTTTATCGGTTGTTTGTGCCGAAAGCATAACGGCAACTAATAAAGTGAAAGAATCACTGTGATCGAGCGGAATAGGAGGTGTTGGATATAATTTTTCCAATTCAGTCATTATCCATTCAGCTCGTTGTTTTTTTGTCATTTTCTGATTTTTAATTCTTTTTGGCTCACAAATTACGTGAATTTATTTTTTAAATTTAATCACTTCATTTTTAGATTTAAAATACAAAAAGAATTCTGTTGTTTTTTATAAATAATTTGTAAAAACAACAGAATTCCTATAATTGAAATTATTGGCTTTTTATGAAATTTCAACTATTTTTTAATGAGTTTATTTACTTTTACACTTTGGTCATTTAAAGTTGTTTTGATTAAATAAACTCCATTTGGTAATGAATTTAGATTCACAGATTTTGAATTTGATTTTTGTAAAATTTTCTTTCCATTCCAATCGAAAACTTCAATTTTCACAACAATCGATTCTGATTGTACGTAAACCATTCCATTAGATGGGTTTGGGTAAATAGTTGTTTTTGTTTTGTTTAAATCAACTACTGATTGTGTTTCTTCTTCAATGAGGATATTTTGAGCAAAAGCATAATTTCCACCTTCTCTATTTTCTGCCCAAATGGCAACGCTTTGTCCGTCTATATTTTTTGTAAAATCATAACGAAATTTATTGCCCGAACTGGTCGCAATCATCAAATATTCATCTTCCCATTTAAAGTCCCCTTCAGAGTCCAAGAAAACAACACCAAGCTGAATTGAGTTTACTCCATTGCTGATGTCATTTGAAAACAAAAATAAGGGTTGGTCATCTACTAATTGTAAATCTCCCACTGCAATCCAATTTTGAGCTGAAACCGGAAAAATTTCTTTTGCATTTTCGCCTAATAAGCGTTCTCCGGTTTCTTTGTCAAACTTTTGAATGTATTGCCCATATTCAGTTTGTGTATTGTTGCAAATATTTGAGGAAGACCAAATATAATCTGAATTTTCATCGAAAGCAATGCTGGTTGTCATTTCATAAAAAGTATCATTTAAAGAAAAATCCGCACCGTCTACTCCCCATGGAAGTTCTCCGTCTGGATTAATTCTTTGAAGAAAAGAATCAAATCGGAAACCGGTTGAACCGTAATAGCCCAAATAAACCACATCGCCATCTTGGAGTAAAGGATAACGCCGGTTGCTTGCCAAAGTTTGATTGGAAATGGGAGATACTGACCATATCTCATCTCCATCTTCATCAAATCGGAATGCTGAAACAGTAGAGTCAATCATCCATGAAGTAGCTTTTCCGTGTACGATTACAATAAAACTTCCATCAGATAAAAGGGCTAATTCTCCAATAGCTGAAAACGGAAGTGAGGAGTTGCCTGATCCTACTGTTTTTGCAGTGTCCCATACCGGAGTACCCGTAGCATCATACTTCATTAACATTCCGTTTGCTCCGCCTAACCAACCAACTAAAACGCCACCATCAGCTAATGCTAATAGTTTTAAATCCCAAGCATCCGGAATGATGATGCCATTTTCCCCGTACAATTGTGTTCCATCAGGAGAAATTTTGTTAACATAGCCGTTTCCATCATTAGTAGCGGTAAATCCAACGTATAAATTTCCGTCAGCATCGACTACATTGGAACGGGTTGCCGTCCAAGTTCCATTGTCCGCAACAGCATTGACTAACATTCCGTTTGAACCGAAAAGAGCATAGCCGTTTTCATCAATCAATTGGACTCTTAAATCATATCCGGCATCTTCGTCCCAAAAAATAATATACGTTTTTCCATCATTTGTTCCGATGGATTGTATGTCGTTCGTTTGACTTTCTGCAGCCAATGTATTTACATTGTAATCGTTCGTCCATTGTCCCCAAACCATTGAGGCAAGAGATAAATTAAATAGTAATAAATAAAATTTTTTCATAATCAATTGTTTTTGAGTAGGTAAAGGTCATAATAAAATTAGTAAATAAAAAGAAAATAGGTGTTTTTTATTTAAAAGTAGTTTGAATTTCAGAAAAATTAAAGGAATGAATTTCCTCTAAAAGGTTTTTAAAAACATCTTTTACCGATTGAATTTCATCTATTAAAGCCGAAACTTGTCCGATTTCTAATTCCCCTTCAATTAAATCACCTTCAAACATTCCTTTTTTTGCTCTTGCTCTTCCTAAAATTTCGATTAAATCTTCTTTTGAAGCGCAATTTTGGTAAGCGGTCATTACTTTTTCATAGAAAGGATTTTTAATTAATCGAACAGGAGCAAGTTCTTTTAAAGTCAGAACGGTATCACCTTCTTGTGCCTTTAAAATTTCATTTTTGAATAATTCATGTGAAGAAGATTCAAAAGTAGCAGCAAAACGAGAGCCGATTTGTACTCCATCCGCACCTAAGGCAAAAGCAGCTAAAATTTGTTTTCCGGTTCCGATTCCTCCGGCAGCGATTAAAGGGAGTTGAATTTTTCTTTTTACTTCCGGAATCAGACAAAAAGTCGTAGTTTCTTCTCTGCCATTATGTCCACCTGCTTCAAAACCTTCTGCTACAATTGCGTCCACACCGGCATCTTGTGCTTTTAAAGCGAATTTAGAACTACTGACCACGTGAACGACCGTAATTCCTTCTTTTTTTAGTATTTCTGTCCAAGTTTTTGGATTTCCTGCCGAAGTGAAAACAATGGGTATTTTATGTTCAATAATTGTTTCAATATGTTGTTCAATAGCCGGATAAAGCATAGGTAAATTCACTCCGAATGGCTTATTTGTAGCTTGTTTGCATTTAATAATGTGTTCTTTTAAAATGTCCGGATACATACTGCCGGCTCCCAATAAACCCAAACCACCTTCATTGCTTACTGCTGAAGCCAATTTCCAACCACTATTCCAAATCATACCGCCTTGGATGATAGGATATTTAATTTTGAATAAATTTGTTATTTTATTTGTCATAATTTTCGATACATTTGCCAAAATTAAGAAAAAAACGTTCAAAAACTGACAGAATCGCTTTGGCAGATTTTTTGATAGCGAGAGAACAATCAAAAAATGAAAGTTTTAGTAAATTAACAGTAAAAATAAAGCTTAGGATATGTATTGGACTTTAGAATTAGCATCTTATTTGAGTGATGCACCTTGGCCGGCAACAAAAGATGAATTGATTGATTACGCAATTCGCACGGGAGCTCCATTGGAAGTGGTGGAAAATTTACAGTCTATTGAAGATGAAGGAGACTCTTATGAAAGTATTGAGGAAATTTGGTCAGATTATCCGACTGATGAAGATTTTTTGTGGAACGAAGATGAGTATTAAAAAAAAGGAAAGCCCAAATACGGGCTTTTTTTATTCAAAATGTAAAATAATCCTCTTTCGAAGGTATACAGATATTTACTTGATAACATATTGAGAAAGGAAAAAATAAAGTATGGACAATATAATAGAGAAAATATTAAAAGGTTTTTTAGGAGATAAAAACAAAAAAGATGTAAAAGAATTACATAAATATGCTGATAAGGTTTTAGAAGCTGAAAAACAAATAGAAAAGTTATCACATGATGAATTACGTGCGAAGTCAGACGAGTTTCGTGCCAAATTAAAAAAAGCAACCTTATCTCAAAAACAAGAAATTGAAGAATTAAAGCAAAAAATAGAAAGCATTAAAGATTTTGAAGAAAAAGAAATTCTTTATGATCAAATTGACACACTTAATAAAGATGCTTACGAAATCGAAGAGAAGATTTTACTCGATATTTTACCCGAAGCTTTTGCAGTTGTAAAACAAACAGCTAAACGATTTGCAGCCAATTCAGAAATTGAAGTTACCGCTACTCAGTTTGACCGGGA
>JAQVDG010000092.1 GCA_028698395.1 Weeksellaceae bacterium | reverse complement strand
AAAGATAAAAACTATATCATATAGTTTCCAAATTTTTATTTAAGTATTTTTTGCCTTTGTTATTTATATCTAAACATACGGCTCTATACCCGGTAGTTAGATTATTGAACTTAAGAAAAGAAAAACTAAATAATAGAAAAAATCATTGTTTTATCAATAGTATAACTTGTATAAGCTATTCAAATCGAAGTGAATTTTCTAATTTTTCATGTTCAAAAATAAATTGAGTACTTTTCAGTTTTTCATTGCTAATTTTTGACCCTTCTAACAGCATTTTCGACAGTTCCCCAAATACAAGTTGGATAATAAACTTTGGAACATTTGGCAGAAAACTTCTTTTGCCAAAAGATTGTAATAGTGCTTTTGAAAATTCATTCATTGTAATATGCTCAGAAGCAACAGCATTGTAAACGCCAGACAAAGTGCTATTATTTATAAAAAACTCATACAAACGTACTAAATCTCTTATATCCATCCAAGGTAAAAATTGCCTTCCATTACCCAAAGCCGTGTTGATGCCATATTTTGCCAAGGGGGCTAATTTTTGATAGATACCACCACCTTTTCCTATAATAACTCCTTTTCGCAAAATGACCGTTCGGATATTCAATTTTTTAAATTGCATAGCACTTTCTTCCCATTTCTCACAAACTTCAGCTAAAAAATCTATTCCCTTAGAAGATTCTTCTGTAAATGTTTCAGAGGTAGTTGTCGCTCCGTAATAACCTACGGCGGAAGAAGATATAAAAGTAGTAATAGGCGTTTTTGTATTAACAACTGTATCAAAAAGTAAGTTAATTGCCTCTATTCTACTTACTACTAACTCTTGTTTTCTTTGCTTAGTCCATCGTTTTTTACCAATATTTGCACCGGTAAGATTGATGATTGTATCTACATCTTTAAAAGCATTTTCATCAATATAGCTTTTAGAAATATCCCATTGGAAATAAGATAAATTTTCTATTTTATCAAGTTGTTTCTTTCGCGTCAAAACATTGACAAAAAAGCCTTTGCTAAGTAAATAATCAATAAGATTTTTCCCCACAAAACCCGTTGCTCCAGCAATTAAAATTTTATTAGTTTTCATTGACTGCCTTTTTATACACTTTCAAAGCTTTTTCTCTTGCAAAGTTATGCTCTATTATTGGTTGGAGATATTTTTCTGTTCCAAATTCGGGTAGTCATTTTTTGTAAGATTGACAAAGAGGCTACTAAGTCAATTAAAATTTAAGTAAAATGATTGTGAGTTACTTAAAATAATTCTTTACGAATTATATTTTGAGCGCGATCCGGACCTACGGAAACTAAATAAATTTCAATTCCTAAATATTTTTCAATAAAATGAATATATTCCTGTGCATTTTCCGGTAAATCATGGAATGAATTCATTTTACAAATATCTTCTTTCCACCCATCCAACTCCACATAAATAGGTTCGTAACTATCTAATTTTGTAGTAGAAGCTGTGAAATTATATTTAATCTCTCCGTCTTCTGTTTTATAAGCAGTGCATACTTTTATTTTATCAAATCCGGTTAAAACATCCAATTTTGTAATAACAAGATGTGTGATTCCATTGATTCGGCAAGCATGTTTCAACATAACCAAATCCAACCACCCTGTTCTTCTGGGACGACCGGTAGAAGCTCCAAATTCATGACCTATTTTTCGGATTTGCTCTCCAATTTCATTATCTAATTCTGTTGGAAAAGGACCGTTTCCAACACGTGTGCAATAAGCCTTTGAAACTCCAATTAAATTTTTCAATTTAGTCGGAGGAATTCCTGCTCCCACACAAACACCACCGGTAGAAGGTGATGAAGAAGTCACAAAAGGATAAGTTCCATAATCAATATCCAACATTAAAGCCTGAGCTCCTTCAAATAACACATTTTTTCCGTCATCAATAGCATCATTTACCTCAACAACCGCATCAATGATTCTATGTTTGATTTTTTCGCCGTATTCTAAATAGTTTTGATAAATTTCATCAAAATTCAATGCCGGTTTATTGAATAATTTTTCAAACAAAGCATTTTTAATTACCAAATTGATTTCCAATTTTTCTTTTAAAACTTCCGGATTTAATAAATCAATCGCACGAATTCCCACTCGGGCTACTTTATCTTCGTAACAAGGTCCGATTCCGCGTTTGGTTGTTCCGATGGAATCTTTTCCGGCCGCTTCTTCTCGGTAAGCATCTAACAAAATATGATAAGGCATGATAATATGTGCCCGACGGTCAATAAAGATATGTGAACTGGACAAACCGCGGTTTTCCAAAGTGCTTACCTCATCTAAAAAACTTTGAGGATTGACCACTACTCCACTCCCTATAATGCATTTTCCTTGAGATTGCAAAACGCCGGAAGGTAATAGATGCAATACAAATTTATCTTCACCGACATAAACCGTATGACCGGCATTGTTTCCGCCTTGAAAACGAACTACATAATCAGATTTAGCCGAAAGCACATCGGTGATTTTTCCTTTTCCTTCATCCCCAAACTGAAGCCCAACAACAACATAAGTTGACATGTATTGATATTTTTTGTGTGAATAACGGCACAAAAATAAGAGTTTACTATTGTTGCAACAAATAAAAGAATGAACAAATCAAAGAAGTTATTAAGGGTTTTTAATTTGTGTTTTTGTAATTCTATTTTCCAAATGGATATGCCGGAAGAATTTGATAATTGGGAAGCTGAAAATGAAACTGAATTTGAACGGTTTGTAGATTGGTACACAGAACCGATAAATATAATCAATCCAACAAAAACAGATTATTACCAATACAGATAATAAAGTGGAGTTTATTCGTTTTCTACACTTTTATTTGCTAATTGACCGCAAGCCGCATCAATATCTTTCCCACGACTTCGTCTGACTTTCACTACGATTTCATTTTTTTCTAATGCTTTGATATAAGCCTCTATACTTTCCGGGCTCGCTTGTTGAAATTCACCATCGTCAATGGCGTTATACTCAATTAAATTCACTTTGCACGGAACTTTTTTGCAAAATTTCACCAATGCTTCTATATCTATTGGTTTATCATTTACATCTTTCCAAACCAAATATTCAAATGTGATTTTATTTTTGGTTTGAGCATACCAATATTGTAAACTTTTCAATAAATCAGTCAAAGGAAAACGCTCTGTAAACGGCATAATTATATTTCGCACTTCTTCCCGAGCAGAATGAAGCGAAACAGCCAATTTCACTTTTAAATCTTCATCTGCCAATTTTTCAATCATTTTAGGAATTCCTGAAGTTGAAACTGTAATCCGTTTTGGAGACATTCCCAAACCTTCCGGCGAAGTGATTTTCTGAATCGATTTTACCACTTCATTATAATTCATCATGGGTTCACCCATTCCCATGTACACAATATTGCTCAAGGGTCGTCCAAAATATTCCCGACTTTCTTTGTCGATTAAAACCACTTGATCTACAATTTCGGCAGCTGTTAAATTCCGCATTCGTTTCAATCGTGCCGTTGCACAAAAACTACAATTCAAGCTACATCCTACTTGACAAGAAACACAAGCTGTAGTACGGGTTTCAGTTGGAATTAAAACTGATTCTACGATATTTCCATCAAATAATTTTACAGCATTTTTAATCGTTCCATCATCACTTTTCTGAATTAAATCGACATTAGCGTTATCAATAGTAAAAACTTCAGCCAATTCTTCGCGTAATTTTTTGGATAAATTAGTCATATCATCAAAACTATGGGCGTTTTTCTTCCAGAGCCATTCTTGAATCTGTTTGGCTCTGAAAGATTTTTCACCCACCGAAGTCAGATATTCTTCTAACTCATTCAGTGATAATTTTCGGATGTCCTTTTTGGAAATATTCATTTTGTATTTTTACAAAATAAGCATAGCATCTCCGTACGAATAAAATTTATATTTTTCTTTGATAGCTTCTTTATAGGCTTTCATCAAGAAATCATGCCCGGCAAAAGCACTAACCATCATAATTAAAGTTGATTTCGGTGTATGAAAATTAGTAATCATCGTATTAGCAATTCCAAAATCATAAGGTGGATAAATAAATTTATTTGTCCAACCATCAAATGGATTTAAATGATTATCTGCTGATACAGAGCTTTCAATAGAACGCATGGAAGTTGTTCCGACTGCACAAATTCGTTTTCCTTCATCAATTCCGTGATTAATAATATCGACGCTTGTTTGTGGAATAATAACTTGTTCAGATTCCATTTTATGTTTGGATAAATCTTCGACTTCTACCGGTGCAAAAGTTCCCAATCCAACGTGTAGAGTTAATTCAGCAAAATTTACTCCTTTGATTTCCAATCGTTTCAACAAATGTTTTGAGAAATGAAGTCCTGCCGTTGGTGCAGCAACAGCTCCTTCATTTTTGGCATAAATGGTTTGATACCGTTCGGCATCTTCTGGTTCTGCACTTCGTTTAATGTACTTAGGAAGCGGTGTTTCTCCTAATTCTTGCAAAACCTGACGGAATTCGTCATACGAACCATCAAACAAGAAACGTAAAGTTCTTCCTCTTGAAGTTGTATTATCCACAACCTCTGCCACTAAACTATCATCTTCGCCAAAAAATAATTTATTTCCAATTCTGATTTTTCGTGCCGGATCGACCAAAACATCCCAAAGTCGGGTTTCTTTATCCAATTCTCTCAATAGAAATACTTCGATTTTAGCTCCTGTTTTTTCTTTATTTCCCATCAATCGGGCCGGAAATACTTTGGTGTTATTCATAATCATAACATCCCCCTCATCAAAATACTCAATTAAGTCTTTAAATAATTTGTGTTCAATAGTTTGATTTTTACGATTTAATACCATCAATCGGGCTTCATCTCTATGTTCAGATGGATGTTCAGCCAATAATTCTTCTGGTAATTTAAAGTTAAAATCAGACGTTTTCATTTTCATATCGCAAAATTTTGTGCAAATATACAATTTGCACTACCCCTTTGTCAAGTATTCTATTGCTTTTAAATTCCTTTTCAAGCGCATACTGCTCCTATTATTAAATAAATTCGGCTTACTAAAGCATTTTAGTACGGATTTTGCTAACTTCGTCTTCATGAAAAAACTTTTGTTATTAGCCTTTATTTTAATTTTTTCACAAAATAAAGCTCAGGAATTCAAAATGATTAATTGGGATGAGTTACAAAATATTGTTCTTCAAAATGATAGTACTTTATATGTGGTGAATTTTTGGGCAACTTGGTGCAAACCTTGTATTGAAGAGCTCCCCGGATTTATGGAAGTCAATCGTCAAAATGCAGATAATCCTAAATTTAAGATGATTTTAGTTTCATTGGATCATAAAAAATCACAAAAAAAAGTAAAAAACTTCATTATAAAACATGAAATTGAAGCGGAAGTTTATCTTTTAGATGAGAATCGTCCCCTTATGGAATGGATGAAATTAGCCGATGAAAATTGGGCTGGAGCTATTCCTACAACTATTTTTTATAAAAACGGTGAGAAGATATTTTTTCACCAAATGTCTATGACACAGTATGAATTAGAAGATTTGGTGGAAGATGGCTTAGACTATTAGTTTTCTCTTACCGGAAGGATTTTTCCTGAAACTTCACCAAATCCTACACGAATTCCATCTTTTTCACACCAAGCTCGCATGATGATGGTATCGTTATCTTCAATAAATTTTCGTTCAGAACCGTCTTTTAATTGCAAAGGTTCTGCTCCACTCCAAGTCAATTCCAGCATAGAACCAAAGGAATCTTTTGATTTTCCGCTAATTGTACCACTTGCATACATATCGCCTGCTTCAATATTGCAACCGTTTACTGTATGATGTGCTAATTGTTGCGCCATATTCCAGTACATATATTTAAAATTAGACGAACAAATTAAATTTTCTTCTCCTTTTTCCGGTTGTAAAAACACTTGCAATTGAATGTCAAAATTTTTATTTCCATCGTATTTCAAATATGGAAAAACTTCCGGTTCTTGTTTTGGACCTTCGGTTCTAAAAGGATTCAAGGCTTCTAAAGTAACAACCCAAGGCGACACGGAGGAACCAAAGTTTTTTCCTAAAAACGGCCCTAAAGGAACATATTCCCAACTTTGAATATCGCGTGCACTCCAATCATTGAACAAAACCATTCCGAAAATATGTTCCTCAGCAGAAGAAACAGGAATTCGTTCTCCTAATTCAGTAAAAGAATTTGTGATGAATGCCATTTCCAACTCAAAATCCATTCGTTGACTGGGACCAAAAACCGGAAATTCAGCATCTTTGGGCTTTCTTTGTCCAACAGGTCGATGTAAAGGTGTTCCTGAAACGACAATGGAAGAAGCTCGCCCGTGATAACCCACCGGAATATGTCGCCAATTAGGCAAAAGTGCATTATTCGGATCTCTGAACATTTTTCCAACATTAGTTGCATGTTCTATGCTTGAATAAAAATCAGTATAATTTGGAACGTGAACCGGCATCTGCATACTCACTGATTCAATCGGATGAAGCGTTACTGCCAAAGTTTCTTTATCTTTTGACAAATCAGAATCTTCCAATAATAATTTTTGAATATGTTCACGCATCGGAACGGTTACTGATTTTCCCAATGAAATAAATTCATTCAGCGTAAAAGCATCAAATACATTTTCTTCCAGCTCAAACTCATCAAAATAACCTTGATAGAACAATTCTGCCAAATCCACTACTGTATCTCCAATCCGGGTTACACAGCCCACAGTGTCATTATTAAAAATTGCTATTCCAAACGGAATATTATAAATTGAAAAGTCAGAATTTGAATCATATAATAGGAAAGATTTCATTTTTTTATTTTTAAAATTTTAAGAAGTTCAAAAGTATGAAGAATTAAATTAATGCCAAACTAAGAATCTGAGCAAACATAAAATATTGTTTTTTTCCGTATCTAAGGTGTTGAAATTGAAAGCTGAATGGTTTTTCCATTTTGAAAATGATGTCCTGTTAAGCCAAATTCGTAAAGATAAGCTGCCATTTCTTCTGCTGAAACAGGCGCAATATATCCCGGAAAAGCTTCTTCGAGCATTTCAGTTTGAACAGCTCCAAGTGCAACACAATTGATTTTCGGCTGATTTTCATTGAATTCCTGTGCCAATAATTCGGTTAAAGTTACGATTCCTGCTTTTGATGAAGAATAAACCGACAAACCCGGAAATTTTACCGAACCTTGTACAGCTCCCATTGTAGTAATATTTACAATATGTGAATTGGAATTCATTTTGTCCAATAGTAGTTGAATAAGCCTAAATGGAGCTTTGTAATTGACTTCCAACGAATAATTAATGTTTTTTTCTGTAATTTCAGCAAATGGCTTATTGACCAAAAATCCGGCATTGTTGTACAATATATCTATATTTTTCCAATCTGAAATAGAATCCAAAATCTGATTCAAAGCTCCGAAATCGGACAAATCCAATGGTAAAATTCGTAATTCAGATTTATTTTCAAATATTTTTAATTCTTTGATT
>JAQVDG010000091.1 GCA_028698395.1 Weeksellaceae bacterium | reverse complement strand
GCAATTTTCACATAACCGCCTAAAGGCAACCAACCGATTCCATAGGTGGTTTCTCCTACTTTTTTCTTAATAATTGAAAACCACGGGTCAAAAAATAAATAGAATTTCTCAACTTTGGTTTTAAAATATTTTGCTGGAATAAAATGCCCTAATTCATGAAGTGTAACCAAAATGGACAACATTAAAATCATTTGTCCGGCCTTTACTAATATCTCCATTTATAAATAGTGTCTAAAAATTTCAAGGTGCAAAAGTACAACAATTAGTTGGTTTCGATAATTATTTCCAATGGAGTGTTTCAATTAAATGGACAAGATCCCGTTTCATGTACTGAATTGCCGGACGAAGTGAATCGTATTTTGGAGGAGTTGAAAAATAAACCGAACCACTGATGATGTTTTTCACACTGTCAGTGGCATGAAACTGTAAATTAATTGCAGATTCTCCACCTAATTCAAATAAAGTTCCATATACTTTTTTGTCTTCAAACACAAATTCGCGAGGTGAAATAAAACTGGCTTTTACCGTTTGATCTTGAACAAATTTCTCACTGTCTTTGATTTTAGTTGCCAAATCTTCTCGACTTTCAATTGGAAAATAAGTTAGATAGATATTGGCTTTCATATCGGGATAATCCAACACAAACCAACAGTTTTTGTCGTTTCGTTCTATTTTTCGGCTGTACAGGGAATAATCAAAACTGAAAGGACAATTTTCCGAAAAAAACTCCTGATAAATTGGTTCTGGATACTCCAAACGCACTTCACCAATCGGTTTTATGGAATACTTTTCATTACAAGAGAAAAAAACAATACTTATTCCAATGAAAAATAACAGTTTTTTAATCTCCATCTTAGAAAGGCGTTTCGTCTTCACCATTTTGTTCCGGATTGGATGTGGATGATGAATCTTGTGAAGAATTTTTTGGAGTTAAAAAAGTGAAATCACTTACGATAATTTCCGTAGTATAGCGATCTTGTCCATTGGCATCCTGCCATTTTCTGCTTTTAAGTTTTCCTTCGATATAGAGTTTGTCTCCTTTTTTCACGTATTTCTCAAAAATATCCACCACTTTATTCCGAACGACCACATTGTGCCATTCTGTTTGGACAATTCGTTCTCCGTTTTCCCGCGTATAACTTTCACTTGTTGCCAATGAAAATCGTCCGATTTTGTCGTGGTTATCAAATTGATGGATTTTAATTTCTCCACCTACATTTCCAATCAAAATTACTTTGTTTAAAGTGCCGTTCATGATGTGATTTTGTGTTTGTTGTTTTTTTAAAGATGTAAATATACAAAAAACGCTTGAGCTGATTTTATATTTTATTGCGCTAAAAATTTTTCTATCGGGCGGGGGAGTGGCAAATCGTTTAAATCACTATTGTCATAAATTTTTGCTTGGAAAAGCTCGGATAATTTATCCAAAAGCTCAAATTGTGATTTTGTTTTCCAGAAATTAATATACAAACGTTGGTGGCTTAAAATATGGACTTCTTGATGAGTTTTCTTGAAATCATAAGAATTTAAAAAAGTAGTTTCGTTGGGGAAATCCTCATTTTTTGATTCAATCATGGGAAAAGTAAACAGATTTTTCCACACATCATCTTGTGTTCGCTGAATCATTGCTGTTTTTTGTCCATTTCGTATTTCAAAAAAATGAAAATACCGATTGGTGATTTTAGTTTTTTTTGTTTTCACAGGTAATTTGGCTATTGTATTTTTTGCTAAAGCTTCACAAGATTCGTTCAACGGACAAATTTCACATTTTGGATTTTTAGGTAAACAAACAGTTGCTCCTAATTCCATCACAGCCTGGTTAAAATCACCCGGACGCTTTTTATCGATGATTTCTTTCCCTAATTCCATAAAATATCGTTTGGTTTTGGGCAAAGAAATATCTTGATGAATATTAAAATAGCGCGACAAAACCCGAAAAGCATTTCCATCAATAGCGGGAACATTTTCTTGAAACGCAATAGAAGCAATGGCAGCAGCCGTGTATTCACCTACTCCTTTTAAAGTTAATAATTCTTTATAAGTAGAAGGAAACTCTCCGTTTCTGTTATTTACAATTTGACGTGCAGTAAAGTGCATATTCCGGGCTCGTGAATAATAACCCAAGCCTTGCCATAATTTTAAAACCTCTTGTTCAGAGGCATGAGCCAAAGCAAAAATAGTAGGAAATTTTTCACAAAAAAGAAGATAATAATCAAGTCCTTGCGCTACTCTTGTTTGTTGTAAAATGATTTCAGAAATCCAAATTTTATAGGGGTCAGACTGGTTTCGCCAAGGTAAATTTCGTTTTGTTTTGTCAAACCAAATCAATATCAGAGAGTTGAAAGTCATAAATATAATACTATTTCTTTTTTGTTTAGTTACAAGTACTTATATTTGCACCCGTTTTATATTTAAAAAAACAAATTTAGCAACAAAATAATATTAATCATGACGAAAGCAGAAATTGTGAGTAACATCTCAAACAAGTTAGGACTGGAAAAAGGAGAAACTCAAAAAGTTGTAGAACACTTCATGGAAGAAGTTAAATCCGCAATGGAGTCCGGAGAAAATGTTTATTTAAGAGGGTTTGGTTCTTTTATCGTTAAAAAAAGAGCAGAAAAAACAGGGAGAAATATTTCTAAAGGAACTTCTATTATCATTCCTGAGCACTATGTGCCTGCATTTAAACCGGCAAAAACATTTGTTGAAGGAGTTAAAGCGAGTGTTAAAGTTAAATAAGTAAGATTATGCCAAGCGGAAAAAAGAGAAAAAGACATAAAGTGGCAACCCACAAACGTAAAAAAAGACGTAGATTAAACCGACACAAAAAGAAAAAATAAGAATAGTGAAAACCAATTGATTTAGTTGGTTTTTAGTCAATAAATTTGGAACTTATTTTATGAATAAGTTTTATTAAATATTTTATTGACTCATTGTTTTGGAAAAAAAACGCACTTTCCAATAAGCAATTAAAGGAAAGTGCTTTTGTTGTTTGTTTAATCGGTATAATTTTTTGTAATGGATAAAGAACTTCTTGTTTCTTCCGGTGAAGACTCCGTTCAAATCGCTCTGTTAGAAGAAGGACGATTAATGGAACTCCATAAGGAACATTTGGATTTGAACTTTGCGGTGGGCGATATGTATCTTGGAAAAGTAAAAAAGTTAGCACCAAGTTTGAATGCTGCCTTTGTGGATATAGGCTATTCAAAAGATGCTTTTTTACATTATCATGACTTAGGTCCAAATGTTCGTTCTTCTTTGGTTTACACACAGTTAGTGGGTAAGGGAAAGTTTAAAACACCTGGATTAAAATCATTTCAGAAAGAAGAAGCAATAAAAAAAGACGGAACAATCGACACTGTTTTGTCGCCGGGTGATCAAATTCTAATTCAGATAACAAAAGAACCTATTCATACAAAAGGGCCAAGAATTACTTCCGAAATATCAATTGCCGGTCGTTACTTGATTCTTGTTCCCTTTTCGGATAAAGTATCGGTTTCACAAAAAATAAAATCCAAATCAGAAAAAGACCGGTTAACGACTTTAATTGAAAGTATTAAACCGGAAGGTTTTGGTATTATTATCCGAACGGTTGCCGAAGAAAAAAAAGTAGCAGAATTGCATGCAGATTTGAATTATCTGATGAATAAATGGCAAACTTTATTCAAAAACATTCAAAAGAAGAAAATTCCGATAAAATTATTAAACGAAATGGATAGAGCTTCTGCTATTTTAAGAGATAATTTCAGTGAGGAGTTTGTAAAAATTACCGTTGATGATGAGGAATTGGCCAATGATATGAAAGAATATCTCAATATCATCGCACCGGGAAAATCAAAAATTGTTAAAACGGTTATTCCGGGTGAGGTTCCTCTGTTTGAGCAAGCAGGAATTGAACGCCAGATAAAATTTGCTTTTGGCAAAAATGTAACCATTCCTCAATCCAAAGGAGCTTATTTGGTGATTGAACACACCGAAGCTCTTCATGTGGTTGACGTAAATTCAGGAAATATTTCCAGAACTTCTGCCAATCAAGAAGATTCTGCCTTGACGGTCAACAAAATCGCAGCTACGGAAATTGCTCGCCAATTACGTTTGCGCGATATGGGAGGAATCATTGTGGTGGATTTTATTGATATGACGGTAAATGCTCATAAAATTGAACTTTATGATCATTTAAAAAGTGAAATGCAAAAAGATAAAGCAAAACATAAAATTTTACCTCCCAGTAAGTTTGGTCTAATTCAGATTACAAGACAAAGAGTTCGACCTGAATTGAGTATTGTTACAAAAGAAGAAAACCCTAATCCTCAAGGTGAAAGAGTAGAAGCTCCTATTGTTTTAATTAACAGAATGGAACAAATTCTAAAAACAATTTTAGAAACAAAAGGAAAGAAAATCCAAGATATATCACTGCACGTTCATCCTTTTGTAGCAGCTTATTTGACTAAGGGATTGCCCAGTATTCGTCAAAAGTGGTACCTCAAATATAAAAAATGGGTGAAAATTGTATCTCGGGATTCCTACAAATATCTTCAGTTTAATTTTCTAAATAAAAACAACACTTTGTATAACGAATCGAATTAAAAATGGGGAAAAATAGTACACATAATTTTAATTTTCCTAAAACTGATTTTTTTACTTAATTTGCCACAAATTTAAAATGGACTCACAAAGAGATTTAGTAAAGTGGCAATGGCCTTTTTTTCTGGCCTTTTTTGTGATTAATTTCACAGGTTTGCTGGCTATTGCTTATTTTGGAAAAGATGAGCTTCATTTGTATTTCAATCAGCATTTTCATAACTCGTTTTTCGATGAATTTTTTAAATACTATACGGATGTTGCCACAACCTATGTGTTAATCGGTATTTCATTCTATATTATTTTTACTCGTACATGGCGGGATTTTGCATTTCTTTCTTTAGCGATTATTTCCTCCAGTTTAATCGGAACTTTGATTAAGCGTACTTTTTTCGTACACGGTCATCGCCCTACTTATTATTTTGAATTGAAAAATGTAGAATTACGTTTAATTGACGGCGTAGAATCACAAATTCCTTATACTTTTCCATCCGGACATAGTGTTCTGGCTATCATTCTTTGTTTTTATCTTTGTTTGATTTTTAAAAACAGAGGAATTCAATTTCTTATTTGTGGATTGACCGGCTTGGTAGCGATAGGAAGAGTTTATTTGTCCAAACATTTTGTAATTGATACCATTGGTGGAAGCTTTTTGGGCTTGTTTTTTGCTATTTTGACTTATTATTTAGTTTGGAATTTTTCTCATTCACTGCTTGATAAAAAAGTTTTTCCTTCTAAAAAAGCTTGATTTTTACTTGTCAGAATAACAAGATAAAAGCGAAATCCACACTATTCATACCCTAAATTCAAATTGCTTTCAATAAATTTGTAATCATTTAAAATAATTATAATGTCAGAAAACGAATTATACGACGAAATAGGCGACGATCATGTTTTGAGTAGTGGTAACACACCGTTGAGAGCAGATGCTTTTGATAAAACAGATGAAGAAAAAATCAAATCAATTGAAGCAGATTTCACTAAAATCATGACAACTTTGGGATTGGATTTAACGGATGACAGCTTGAAGGGAACCCCAAAACGAGTTGCGAAAATGTTTGTTAATGAGATTTTTGGAGGATTACGTCCCGATAAAAAACCCAAAATGTCAACTTTTGAAAATAAGTACAAATACAACCAAATGTTGGTAGAAAAAGACATTGTGGTTTATTCTACCTGCGAACATCATTTCTTACCAATTGTAGGAAAAGCACATATTGGCTATATTTCAAGCGGAAGAGTAATTGGTTTGTCCAAAATGAATAGAATTGTAGATTATTTTGCTAAACGCCCGCAAGTTCAAGAGCGTTTGACCATGCAAATCGTGAAAGCGATGCAAGAATCTTTGGGAACTTTGGATGTGGCTTGTGTGATTGATGCCAAGCATTTATGTGTAAATTCAAGAGGAATCCGCGACATCGACAGCAGCACCGTTACCGCAGAATTAGGTGGTGTATTCGCTACCGACCCAACGACTAGAAGAGAATTTTTGCATTATATCGGTGTGAGAACGAAGTTTAATGTGTAAATTAATGTATTGAATTTCTACGTGTAATTTATTATATTTGTACGTAATAAAATAATATTAAGATGAGCACGAAATTAACATTGAATATTGATGAGAGTACGATTTTGGCAGCGAAATCTTATGCAAAAAAAACAGGTACAAGCATTTCAAAATTGGTGGAAAATTATTTGAATTCTTTAACTTCAAAACAAGACAAAAAGGAAACGGAAATTACACCTTTGGTGAAAAGTTTGTCAGGAGTCATCAATTTGCCGAAGGGTTTCGATTACAAGAAAGAGTTAAGTGAAATTCTCACAGAGAAAAACAAATGAAAAGTATATTGATAGATACTAATATTGCAATTGATTTAGTTGCACAAAGAGAACCATTTTATAAGGAGGCGTCTCTATTATTTTCTCTTGCAGATGAAAGTAAATTGAAGTTATATTTTTCTTCTCTATCTTTTGCTAACACAAACTATATACTTGAAAAAGCTTCTTCGCCTAAACTGGCAAGGGAAATTCTGAAAAAATTTAAGCTAATTGTTTCTATTTTAGATTTAAATGAGAAATTGATTACTTTGGCTATTAATGACCAAGGTTTTTTAGATTTTGAAGATGGATTGCAGTATTATACGGCACTTGAAAACAAATTAGACCTAATTATAACAAGAAACAGAAAAGATTTTAAGAATTCACGAATTCCAGTAATGAATGCAAAAGAATTTTTAAGTATCAATTAATAAAACACCCATGATAAAAACCAATAATTTAAAAGTATATAATTCGCTTAGCGGAGAAAAAGAAACATTTGTTCCCATCAACAAAGACCATGTAGGCATGTATGTATGTGGACCAACGGTGTATAGCAATGTACATTTGGGTAATGTGCGTACTTTTTTGTCGTTCGATATGGTTTATCGTTATTTGGTTCATTTGGGTTACAAAGTGCGTTATGTCAGAAATATTACCGATGCGGGTCACTTAACCGATGATGGAAATGTGGACAACGACCGCTTTGTGAAACAATCTCGTTTGGAAAAATTGGAACCGATGGAAATTGTCCAAAAATATACGGTGGATTTCCACAAAGTATTGGAAACTTTCAATGCGTTACCACCGACCATCGAGCCAACTGCCACCGGTCACATCGTGGAGCAAATCGAATTGACCCAAAAGCTCATTGACTTGGGCATGGCGTATGAAGTCAATGGTTCGGTTTATTTCGATGTGGAAGCTTACAACAAAAAAGGATTGAATTATGGTGAATTGAGTCGTAGAAATATTGAAGATTTAATCAACAATACCCGTGATTTAGATGGGCAGGGAGAAAAAAGAAATCCGGTGGATTTTGCACTTTGGAAAAATGCTTCACCAGCACATATTATGCGTTGGTCTTCACCTTGGGGCGATGGT
>JAQVDG010000090.1 GCA_028698395.1 Weeksellaceae bacterium | reverse complement strand
GTTTCAGATGTGAATAATTTAGAAGAGAATTATGAAATGATTATTCAATACGGAAAGTTGTTTGATGTCGAAGCAAAATCCAATGAAATACTAACAAAAACTCAGTCAGAAGTTGAAAAATTTCAAAGTTTTTTAGTTGGAAAACCTCAATTGAAAATAAGTTATTTCATTTGGAAAAATCCTTGGATGGTAGTAGGAAAAGGTACTTTCATCAATTATTTGCTTGAATTAAATGGGTTTGAAAATGTTTATTCGGATAAAACACGCTATCCGGAAATTCAATTGGAACAATTAAAGCCGGTTGATTTTCATTTACTTTCTTCTGAGCCTTTTCCATTTGGAGAGAAAGAAAAAAATGAATTAAAACCTTTTGTCGGAAAGTCGAGAATTTATTTTGTGGACGGCGAATATTTTAGTTGGTACGGTTCCCGATTAACGAAAGCTTTCCAATATTTTCAATCGCTCCGAAAAAATATGGAGAAAATGAAATCGACTGCTTAAAGCAAGTTAAATTTTTCTAACTTTGCTCTCACATGTTTTTAGAAAATACCATAAATCACAGCAAACAAAGCGGATGGATTGAAGTTATCTGCGGTTCTATGTTTTCCGGAAAAACGGAAGAATTGATTCGTCGTGTAAATCGTGCACGTTTTGCCAATCAGAAAGTAGAAATTTTCAAACCGGCTATTGATATTCGTTATGCCGAAGAAGAAGTAGTTTCTCACAATAAAACTTCGATTGAAGCTACTCCGGTTGAATCAGCGTATAATATTTTGATTTTGGCAACCGATTGTGAAGTGGTCGGAATTGATGAAGCACAATTTTTTGATGAAGGAATTGTGGAAGTTGCCAATGATTTGGCAAATATGGGGAAGCGAGTCATTATTGCCGGTTTAGATATGGATTTTAAAGGTCGTCCTTTTGGACCGATGCCTTTTTTAATGGCAACAGCAGAATATGTAACTAAAGTACATGCAATTTGTATGAAAACAGGAAATTTAGCTCATTATTCCCATCGGAAAATTAAAAGTGAAAAGTTGGTAGAACTTGGTGAGAAAGACGAATACGAACCACTTAGCCGAAGTGCTTTTTGGAAAGAAGTAGAAAATGAAACAGAGGAAAACCGTTTGAACTTATAGTTAATTTCTAAAAAAATAATAGATAAATTAGTTCATGTATAAGTATAAAAAATCCGCCTCGTCTTGTAAAGCGAGGCGGATTTTTATAGCAATAAACCTAAGTTTATTATTTTTTAACTACTTTAGAAGTGTGAACATTTCCTTTAGTGTCAATAACTTTTACAACATAAACACCGGCAGGAAGTGAAGTAACTCTTACGCTAGCTTCAGTTGATTCAATTAATTTTCTCCCGTCTAAGCTGAAGATTGCCATTTCTTTAACGTCAGCACCATCCAAGCTAACTTTTACAAAGTTAGTTGTAGGGTTAGGGTAAGTAAAGAAAGAAACATTGGATTCTAAATCAGTAACACCTAATTCTACAGGAACAGCTTCGATTTGCATAGCCAAATTTGGGCTTGGTAATCCAAGTCCTTGAATACTAGTCCACTCAGTTCCTACTCCGAATAGTTCATCCGGGTCAATTAATAAAGCTTCTGCTGGGAAATCTTGAGTACTTGACATTAACCAGTTCCATCTTAAAGTACCATCAGCGTTAGTATCATTCATTACAGGAGTTACTGACAACCAATATTTTTCTCCTTCTAATAAAACTACATCAGCACCTAATACTTCCAAATCAAGTGTTAAATATACTCTCCCAGTTGCATCAACAGTCAAAGCAGGATCATTTAGTGGAACATCAAAACTGTACAAAGCGTCAAATTCCGGATTTGTACTGTTTGGCATCCATATTCCATTGTCATCATCCATAATGTAGAAACGTACAGAAGTTGTGTCATCCATAAAGTTTCCACCATTATTGAATCCATAAGCAGTAAGTTTTGTAAGTTTCCCATTGAAAGGCATATCAAAATCATCTGCACAATAAACACCTGCTCCTAAATCAGTGAAAAAATCGGAAACGATACCATTGCTCAAGTCATCAGATTGGCTTACGATAATTTCATGTACACTGTCTGTCCCTAACATTGGAGCAGAAGTTGCTACTTCGCTTACATTAGCGATTTGTCCAAAACCAATAACAGTTAGAGAAACTGTCATTAAAGAAGTAAAAATCTTTTTCATCTTATTTATTATTTTTAATTATTTACTAATTGCCAAAGATAATATATTTTTCAAATAATAAAAGTTAAATCGTAAAATCTTCAATTATTTTATGGTTAGAGCAATAAATTTGTAGTTCTTTTATCCATTCTTTGATTTTAATTTGGTCTTTTTTAGGATATAACAAATGAACGTTTGCTCCGGCATCTAAAGTGAAAAATAAGGGAAGTCGGGTTTCTCTTCGGAAATTCCAAATTTTTTCAATCGCACTTAAAGTATTCGGTTTCATTAATATATAATAAGGAAAAGAAGTCATCATCATCGCATGTAAACTCAAAGCTTCGTGTTCCACAATCCTTCCGAATGTTTCCAAATCTCCCGATTTTAAAACCGGAATCAAATGTTTTAAATTCTCATTTGCCGATTCAAATCGCTGTGCTGCATAGGGATGGTTATTCATTAAATTATGCCCTGCTGTGCTGGAAACTTCCTTTTCTCCTTCATCAATTAATAATATGGTATCTTGGAAATTTTGAAATACTTCATGAATTTCATACGGATAAGCTATTGCATATTCATCTGAACTTCCTTTTATTTCTTTACTTTTTCCCCAAACGGTAATTCCCGGATAAATAGAACGACACGCACTTCCGGAGCCTAAACGAGCTAAAAAAGAAGCTTTTCGTAAAACCTCTTCTTCTGTCAAATTTCCGCCTAATTGATTTTCAAGTTGAACCAAACACAAAGCCAAAGCTCCCATTCCCGAAGCGGAAGACGCAATTCCACTGCTGTGTGGAAAAGTATTGTGCGTTCGGATTTCAAAATCAAATTTTTTCAAAAAGGGAAGAAATTCTTCAATCCGATTAAAAAACTGATGAATTTTGGGTGAAAAATCCGGTTTCAATTCATTATCCAGAAAAATAGTTAAAGAAAAATTTTCTGCTGTTTTGGGCTTAAATTGTAAAGTTGTCTGCGTATTACTTTCATTCAGAGTGAAGCTTAATGAAGGATTCATTGGAATTTGAATATCTTTTTTTCCCCAATATTTAATCAGGGCAATATTCGAGGGACATTGTGCGAAAATTTTTCCTGATTGATGAAATTCCTGTTGTTGAAGTTGTGAATGAAAATTGTACATGAAACTTAATTTAATAGGATTTATCTTTTAGACTTAAATAATAATTAAGATGGAATCTTAAAGCTTCTTCCACCGGGATGAAAGAAAATGAAAGTCGGTTTTTTACTTTTTCATTTGAAAATTGTGAATGGGAAATTAAAGCGTGATAACTTGATTTACTCAATGATTTCCCTCCAAAAAGACGACTTAAAAATGATAGATAATAAAGAATTTTCAATTTTTTGGTTGATAAAAGTCGGGTTTTGCCTTTGTTTTGTAATTCTCGGAGAAAATCAAATACTTCCAAATAGGATTTTTCTGCTGAGTTTAATAAAAAACTTTCGTTCCATTGTTCTTTTTCCGTTAATTCTACAGTTGAAAAAGCTACATCGCGGACATCAATAAATCCGGTTATACCTTTAGTTGCATAAGCATTTGACTTTGAGCTCCATCGGAAAATATTCTCACTTTCTCTTTTCCCGTCCAAACTGCCAATCACAATTGATGGATAAAGCACCAGAACGTTCATTCCTTCCTGTGAAGCTCGCCAAATTTCCATTTCTGCTTTCTTTTTGGAAATTGCATATTCAGAATGAGCTCGTTCGGAATTCCAATTTGAGTTTTCAGTTAATTTGTTTTCTCCCGGATTGAGGTCTAATACAGCAATCGAACTGAAAAAAACAATATTTTCAACTTCTTTTTCAATAGCTGAGTTGACTAAATTCTGAGTTCCATTTACATTTACTTCGTGAATTTCTTTGCGCTTTCTGTCATCAAAATCTACTACAGCCGCTGTGTGGTAAATAGTTTGAATTCCATTTAAAGGTGTGTTTAATGAATCGATGTCCAGTAAGTCACCATTTACCCATTCAATTTCAGCAAAATTTTCGAGACTTGCATATTTTTCAAATAGATGGCGAATTGCATCGATTTGGGTAGTTTTTCGTTTTAAAACTCGGATTTTTTTTCCTCTTTTGGATAATTCCAATAAAAGATAACTTCCAATTAAACCACTTCCGCCTGTAACTAAAACCATTTTGCGAAGATACTTATTTTGTTGAATATTTTTTCATGTAAAAACAAGAGCAAATCCCAATTTTCAGTTTTGAATTTCGTCAGATTAGAACCGGACGTTTGGGTTTCTCGTCTTCTAAAATTTTAGCTAATGTTGGAGGTAAAAGTGTAATAGTATCAAATAAATCATCAAAAAAATCTTTGGTTTCTTCTGATAATAATTCAGAATATTCTTCAATAAAGTTATCGCCATAAAGCATAGGTAATTGAACCATTTTTCCATTTCGGAAGATTCCGACTAAATGATATTCATCCAGTTCATCAATGGATTTTCCGCTTGCAATACAGTGATTCAGCATATAATTCACATCAATTTCTACTTCATCAGAATTTTCAAAACGGGGCATTCCTCCTTTGTTCATTGCAAATTCCTGAATATTTTTCATTGATTCTTTGGAAATACTTTTCATCATATCGGTTTTGCAGCGTTCACAAATTGCATACTCAAAGGTCATTTGATAGCTGGATTTGTCGTGTGTTCGCCGGAAAGCTTTTTCTATGAAATAATGACCATTTCCGAATCCGTTTCCACAAATTGAACATTCGCTGTGAGGTTGATGATTTTCGGCTGAGTAAAATTGTTCCGGAATGTCTTCACTGAAATTAAAAAAGAAATGCACGCTTAATGATTTTGGATGTAAAATTACAAATTATGAATTTAGAAATCAACTTCAAAAAATTAAAATTCCGTCAATAATAAAACGTTACACTAATTTGTACTAATTTTTTTCACCTGATAAGCAAAAAACAGCCCCGTGCACGGAATAATAATGTCTAACGGCAGAACTAATCCAACATTTCCGGGTGAAAAATTTTGATAGGCAAACATTTCATAAATATGACCACCGGCAGCTCCTAAATAAAAAACAACCGGAGCTATAAGTGCCGCCAAACGAAAAGAATAATTCCGTTTATAGGACAAAATTCCGGCAATTCCCATTCCAAGACTGGCATAGCCTACTTCTGCCTGAAACGGACTATCTTCCCAACCAATAAAACCGGCAGCCATTTCACCAAAAAACACGTGAAATACAAAGTTTACCACATTACACCAACCTACGGTGTATAACATGAATTCGGCAAAATAAATTTTGTAAACCTCTTTTTTTGATAAAGAAGAATGAATTTTTTTTACTTTAATGAAAGCAATAAGTAATGCGGTAACAAAAAAGACTGCAAAATAATTGCTGATGATGAATCGGATAAGTGTTTCCATAAAAATTAATTATTAAAAATAAACAAAAAGACTTCAAACTCTTTTATATAAAGAAAAAAGCAATAATCAATTATATATCAGTGGAATAATGTCGGAGTAAATATAAAAA
The DNA here is from genome assembly GCA_028698395.1 of Weeksellaceae bacterium. The sequence goes on along the minus strand of JAQVDG010000090.1, from coordinate 1,819 downwards.
TATTTTAAAAAAAATATTATTTTTTTTTATTTTTTTTCGGCTATTCGTATCGTTTTTATTCAATTTTTGTCTTGTTAATTTGTGGAGGTTTTCACATTATTTCCATTTTAACATCAAAAAAAAGTAATTCTCAACAATTTTTCTATCTTTGATTTTCGCTAAATAGCAATTATACACGGAATGAAAAGAACTTTATTTTTATTGAGCATTGTTAGTTCGCTGATTGTCAGTGCACAGCAAATTACTTTAGAAAACATTTGGGGAGGAAAATATTATGCACAAGGTCTTTGGGGAATAAATTCCATGAACGATGGACAGCATTACAGTCTTCAGGAACGAGACGGAATTTATAAATACTCGTATGAATCCTTACTTAATCAAAAAGAATCAAGAGAACTTATTGCAGAAGGTGCTTACGATGACTATTCCTTTAGTTCGGATGAAAAATTTATTTTATTAGCAACGGAGAGTGAACCGATTTACCGTCATTCTTTTTTGGCAAAATGGGAAGTTTATAATACTTCATCCAAAACCAAACAAGCAATTTTTAATGGAAAAAAAATTCAAGAACCAATTTTTTCACCTGATGCTTCCAAAGTAGCTTTTGTTTATCAGAATAATATGTATTACCAGGATTTAATTTCTTCTAAAATTACTCAGTTAACTCACGACGGAAAAAAGAATGAAATTATCAATGGTCTTTGTGATTGGGTGTATGAAGAAGAATTTGGGTTCGTTCGTCATTTTGACTGGAATTCAGATGGCTCGGCTATTGCGTTTGTGCGCTCAGACGAAACAGATGTTCGGGAATTTTTCATTCCGATTTACCAAAATCAATTGTATCCGGAAGAAATACGCTTTAAATATCCAAAAGCCGGAGAAGTCAATTCCAAAGTGAGTTTACATGTGTATGATTTGAATTCTGATAAAACTTCAATGATAGATTTATCGGCTGTTCAAAATTATTATATTTTTAAAGTAAAATTTACTCAAAATAAAAATACTTTGGCAGTTTTGACTTCCAATCGTCATCAAAATCAAGTCGATGTAAGTTTTGTGGATATAAAAAATGCAAAAGTCAATAAATTGTTTACCGAAACAGATGACAAATGGATAGAAACGGATGATATTACGTTAGAATTTTTGTCAGATAATAGCTTTCTTTGGACTTCAGAGAGAGACGGAAACCGACATATTTATTATTATTCCAATTCAGGGAAGTTAATCAATCAAGTAACAAAAGGGGATTGGGAGGTTACGAATTTTTATGGATATAATCCCAAAGATAAAACCGTTTATTTTCAGTCTAATGCTTACAATGGTAAACGAATTTCGACTGAAAAATTTATTCAAAAAATTAATTTAGATGGAAAAAAACTAACCTTATTGACCGATCGGCATGGAAATAATTCCGCCCAATTCAGTAAGAGTTTTGACTATTTCATCAATCCGTTTTCTTCAATTTCACAAGTTTCTACGTATTATTTAAAAAGTGGAAAAGAAAACAAAGAATTGGCAATAATCAGGGAAAATGAAACAATTGCCAATCGTTTAAAAACCGATGGAATAGGAACGAAAGAACTTACTACGTTTAGGGTAAACGGAACAGAACTAAATGCCTGGATAATTAAGCCAAAAGACTTTAATCCCAATAAAAAATACCCCGTTTTGATGTATCAATACAGTGGTCCCGGTTCACAGCAAGTTTTAAATACAGGACACAGCATGAACGATCAATGGTATTTCATGCTGGCACAAAAAGGTTATTTGGTAATTTGTGTGGATGGCCGTGGAACAGGAGGTAAAGGAGTTGATTTTA
>JAQVDG010000089.1 GCA_028698395.1 Weeksellaceae bacterium | reverse complement strand
TAAATATGGAAAAATGCATGGTTTCACTGAAAATTACGTGAAAATGGAAACTGATTTTAATCCGGATTTAATTAACCAATCTGAAAAGATAAAATTAATTTCACTAAATACTGCCGGATTAGTTGAAGGTGAAAAACAAATCGAATTTTCTGTTTTTTAATCTTTAAAAATGTTTTTTAAAAGTAAAAAAGACTTATTTCATAAGCTCATAACGGTTTTTCTTCTCTTGATTTTAACCTTGGTTTTGTTTTTTTCATGGACAGAAAAAGCGGTAAATCTCGATTATAAAATAGGTTTAAGTTTTTTGATTGTTGCCATCGGAGGCGGCTTAATTTGGATGTATATTTTTACTTTTTATACTTTGACGGAAAAAGAAATTCAATGTACTACCGGTCCGTTCAAAAAAAACATATCAATTGAATCCATTCAAAAATTAGAAATCACAAAAAACTATAATTTACAAAATTCATATTGGGCAACGGCTACAAAAGGAATTCTTATTTACTACAATCAATCGAATACAATTTATATCAGTCCGGAATTTGATCAAAATTTTATAAAAAATTTAGTGAAAATAAATCCGGATATTCAAATAAGCTAAGCTCATCGGGATTGCTTAACTTTGTAAAATGAGTCGGATATTATGAAAATATATCAAATCAGCGGTTTGGGTGCCAATGAAAAAGCTTTTAAGAACTTACGTTTAAATCCTGATTTTGAACTTGTTTACATTCCTTGGTTACAACCAGAAAAGGAAGAAAGTTTACAACATTATACCGAACGAATGCTCGAAAAGATTAATTTGAACGAAGATTTTTTATTAATGGGACTTTCTTTTGGCGGAATCATTGTCAAGGAAATGAATCGTTTTGTTCACCCTCAATTTAACTTTCTGATTTCCACCATTAAAGATCGTTCTGAAATGCCAAATTATATGCGTTTTTCTTCGCATACCAATATTCATAAAGCAATCCCTCCTGCTTTTTTAACATCGGATAGTTTCTTGTCTTATTCTGTTATACGAAAGATTTACAGTACTCGATTGATGGATTTAAAAGAGATTTTTGAATTTCGGAATCATTACTATTTAAAATGGGCGATGAATCAAATCGTTAATTGGAGAAATGATATTCTCTTGCCGGATTTCGTTCATTATCATGGCAATAAAGATATTGTTTTTCCTTATTCAAATTTACACGATGTTATAAAGATTGAAGGAGGAACTCATATAATGGTCATGCAAAAAGCAAAAAAATTAAGTGAGCTCATCAACCAAAAATTAGAATTAATTCGGTAATTTTCTGGAAGTTAACCAAGAAACAAACCCGCCAATAACTAAAACAGTCATTATTACAGCCAAATAATTTATCCATGTAAATTCAAATGGAAAAGGAACAAAAGGATTTGCCATGACCAAATGAAATTGGTTTTGTAATAGTCCAATTACAGTTCCTAAAAACAGTCCAAAAAGTATAGAAAAAACAGTAATTAATTGCCCGGTTTGAAAGAAAATCTGTTTAATATGTAAAGTTCGCATTCCAAAACTTCGCATGGTTTTGATTTGCTCTTTTTTGTCGATAATAATGATGATGATAGCTCCGGCAAGATTAAACGATGAAATGATGATGACCAAAGTAAAAATGAGATAAGTAATCAAATTTTCAATATTCATCACTTTTAAAAAAGTAGCATCAATGTCTTTTCGGGTTTGTACTACTACAGAATTTCCCAATTCTTTCTGTAAATTGGACTTTACCATTTCTGGCGATGCTCCCTGTTTTAATTTTAATTCTATAAAATAGGCTTGATTTTCATCCAATTGCAAAAGAGTTTGAGTTAATCCAATCGGTGAAAAAACATAACGGTCGAATTGGTCATTAATAATAAAAACCCCAATCGGATTGGCAACAGCAGAATTAAAAGCTTCTTCTTCTGAAGTAATTAATCCGCTTCCCGGTTTTGGCATTAGCAATCGACTTGTATGTTCATAGTCAATGTACATTTGTAGTCTTCGGGCAACTCCATCTGAGGCTAAAATCTCATACGGATGCTGAAAGTCAAAATAATTTCCGTGTACTATAGTGGTATCAATCCGAATGACTTTATTGTAATTTTCATCCACTCCTTTGATGTAGGCAATGTCTTGTTTGTTATCAAATTCTATGGAAACTTTTTCTTCGATTACTTTTGAAAAAAAACTAACAGATTCATTTTCAGCTAATTTAAGCACGACATCATCAATATCAGGAATTACTTTCCCTTGTTTGGGTAAAATCCGTAAATCCGGATTTACATTGCTCAAAAACTGAAGATTCATTTTTTCAATTCCCGAAAAAACAGATAAAATAATGAATAAAGCACTAGTGCCAATTGTAATAGCAAAAACTGCAATAGACGTTATAATATTCACACCGGTAATTCGGGTTCGAGAAAATAAATAAGTTAATAATCCAAAAATCAAGGAAAGTAGTCCTATGGAAATAAAAATCAGAGAAAGTAATTCATAAATAATTGAATTTCCGGTATTAAATAAGGTAATTCCGTAAGAAATCAAGCCGGAAAATAGTGTAATTACTAAACTCGAAATAAATTTGAATTTTAGTTTTTTTCCTTTTAACCAACGGTTAAATATCCAATAAATAATAATAATTTGAGTACCGATATACAGAAAAGAAAATAGATAAAGGCTAATACTTTGAAATGTACTTAATGCCGTATTTGGATATACTATTTCTTGAATTATCTGAAAAGAAGAACTCCCAATATAATTTAAAACGCCTATAGTAAAAGCTGAAATTATAATGAGAATCAAGCTAATAAGTAAAGTATAGGTATTGTACCTTCGTGCTATGTAAAATGCTAGGTTTCTCATTTACAGAATCGGGTTGTTGCCTTCTCCTCGCAATGCTTTTTCAATTTTTTCTCTATCGTCCAATGTAGTATCCAAATAAAATAAAAGTTCTGGTGTAATCCGCATGGATTTAGCTGCTGTTTTGGCTAATAATGAACGGTAATATGCTGCTTTTTCTTTGATTTGTTTCAATATTTGTTTTTTTTCTTTGGATGGGAAAATGCTCAAATTTACTTTTGAAACGGATAAATCAGAAGAAACCCATACATCAGTAACTGTTATAAGGTATCCGGGAAAAAATTCCCGTGCTTCTTTTCTGAATATTTCAGAAAGTTCTTCTTGAAAAACAGTTGCTACTTTTTTTTGCCGGTTTGATTCCACTCTTTAATTTTTATATTCAAAGCAAAAATACGGTTTTTTGTACATTCTTTTTCATTTGATTGAGAATAGTGGGCAGTATGTAAAAATCCGGTTGTTCAACCGGATTTTCATTATTTTTTTGCTTGTGGTGGAAAGTTTTTTAGAATTTCATCCACAGCTTTTGGAATATCTTCTGCTTTTCGGTCGAGATTAGACACATCCAATCCACTTCCTGCACCTTGCCAAATTAAAATATTTCTTTGATTGTCCACAATATCAATGATAATTGTTCCGGAGGTATATTGATAAACACGGGATGGTCCACCATAATAAGGTCCCCAATAACCACCGTAATAACCATTATCAATATTTATTTTATCTTTTGAACTTGCTAAAACATTAATATACAAATCCGGATTTTCTGATTTAGTGAAGCCTTTAGCCATCAAATTTGCTTCAATTGCAGCTAATATTCTTCGTTTATCCAGATCATTCACTTCTAACTTATCAATTCCATTTTGATGGAAATTATACGTTTTGTACGTATTGAAATCTGTGTTTCGATCAAAATCGTAACTTACTTGAACAGTAGCACAGGAGAAAAACACCATCCCTGTCAAAACCAACAACATTACAGTGTAATTTTTCATTTTTAACTTATTTTATCGTACCAAGTTAATTTAAAAAAAATAATTGACCGAATAATAAATGTTAAATCTCCAAAATGGATTTTACTGATTAATCAAAAATATAGCTTATCCCAAAATTCAGAATGGAAGTGCTGTTATTATAATTCTTTCTATCATTTTTAACCTGATCCAAAAGACCATAAGAATAGCGTAACGAAAATTCTATTTGTCGGTTTAAACTATATCCGATTCCCAAAGTTCCCCCAAAGTCAAAACCTGTATATTCGTAATCATCAGTTTCTGTCGGATAATCCATTTTCTCAACATTTCCCCCTATTCGAATTCCTAAATAGGGACCTCCAATAGCAAAAAATTCGCTTTCGGCATCAGAGAAATATACTTTGGCATTTACCGGAATATTAATAAAAGTTGAAAATATTTTCTGTTTTTTACGAATATTTTTAGCACGGTTAATTGGATTATCATACTCTCCCTGAAAGGAAATATTTATTTCCGGTTCAATAAAAAAAATATCATTGTTTGATACCGGCACCAAGCCTATAGCTGCTATCTGCATTCCCATCCGAGATTGCGATTGAGCATGAAGTAAAGTTATATTCGTCAAACTTCCACTTAATCGGGCTCCATAACGAATTTGTGCATTCCCTACTTCAGAAAAAAAGAAAAAAGAGACAATTAATAAGAATAATTTACTTTTCATTTGAGTATTCATTTAGTTGCTAAGTTTACAAAGTTAAGTATTTATGGAAACAAAAATAGCTCAAAAAATCAATTTTGAGCTTATTTTTTTTATATTTTTAATTTTATTGCAATACAGCCGCTACTGTTTCACCAATTTTAGCAGGAGAATCTACGACATGAATTCCACATTCTTTCATAATTTGCATTTTAGCTTGTGCTGTATCGTCTTTACCTCCTACAATAGCTCCGGCATGTCCCATTGTTCTTCCTTTTGGAGCGGTTTGACCTGCAATAAAGCCGATTACCGGTTTTTTAGAGCCTGTTTCTTTGTACCATCTTGCTGCTTCTGCTTCTAATTGCCCTCCAATTTCGCCAATCATAACCACAGCCTCCGTATCAGGGTCATTTATAAATAATTCTAAGGCTTCTTTAGTTGTTGTTCCAATAATGGGATCGCCTCCGATTCCAATAGCTGTAGAAATTCCGTATCCTACTTTTACAACTTGATCTGCTGCTTCATAAGTTAAAGTTCCGGATTTTGAAACAATTCCTACTTTTCCTTTTTTGAAAACAAATCCGGGCATGATTCCTACTTTTGCTTCTTCCGCTGTAATTACTCCCGGACAGTTTGGTCCGATTAAAGTAACATTTCTTTGATCAACATAAGCTTGTGCTTTCACCATATCTGCTACCGGTATTCCTTCTGTAATACAAACGATTACACGAATATTCGCTTCTGCAGCTTCCATAATGGCATCTGCTGCAAATGCAGGGGGAACAAAAATAATACTTACATCAGCTCCTCCTTTTTTTACTGCTTCTTCTACTGTATTGAAAACCGGTTTTCCCAAATGTGTTGTTCCTCCTTTTCCCGGTGTTACTCCTCCTATTACCTGAGTTCCGTATTCAATCATTTGTTCTGCATGAAAAGTTCCTTCTTTTCCAGTAAAGCCTTGTACGACTATTTTTGAATCTTTATTTACTAAAACTGCCATTATTTTATTTTTTGTTGTGCAAATCTACTGATTTTTTGATTCATATAAAACTGATTTTTATCTTTCGGACAAAGCATATAAAGCAAAACTTGCCAACCAATGTTCACCTTCATAGCTCCCATCTACAATAGAACTCAAAGAAGCAACTAAATGTTGGTCGCCTATACTCTTTAAATGCCTATAGTCAGATGGATAAGCTTTTGCAATTCTATAAAAAATCCAGGCTCTTGAGAAATTTAATCCATCTAAATGAACTAAATGGCCATCGGTTCGGTCTGAAACTTCTGCCACTTTCATAGTAAAATTAGGTTTTTTCAAATCGGGCATAAAATCAACAATCCAAAAACCAAATTCATCTCTGGGCAAGATTCTCAACATCAAATCGACTTCTTCCAAACAAGGCGAAAGGAAGTCAAAACCATCGGGTTCCCAACTCAAAGGACAGGATTTATCTTTAAGATACATCCTTCTGGCTGTAGTTTCAATAATTTTGAGCAATTCTTTGTTTTTGGTTTGTTTCGCATAATCATAAGCAAAACTCATCCCAAAGGCAGAATTACCATGAGTTCCTACTCGAATTGGATAATTCAATTTGGGTAAGAATTCGATATATCGGTTGATAATCAAATCGCTCAATGGCTGTAAATTCATCGCCAATTGTTTAGCTGAATCATCTTCCCAAGTGTCTAATTCGGCTTGTAGCTTTAATAACCATGCCCATCCGTACATTCGTTCAAATGAATATTCTTGTTGGCGTTCAAAATATTTGATTTCTTGTTGAATGTTCTCTTTAGTAATATTTTCCATCAATTGTTTCATGATGCTATCGCAATGTGCCAATTCCGGAAATTCTTTCATTAATTTCACTAAAGACCAATGACCATGTACAGACGAATGCCAATCAAAACAACCATAAAATGTCGGATGTAATGCTTTAGGTGAGCCTAAATCCAAGGAATCACTCAGCACTTGCCCTGTTTTATTTGGATATTCATTTTGCATACATTTTAATGGAAGACTTGCCAAACGATTGGCTTGCGTCAAATCCAAACTCACTAACTCTTCAGCAATTTGATTTTTAGCTGTTACTTTAAAATTATTGCCCTGATTTTTTTCGACTCTTTTTCTTTACAAGCAAATAAAATAAGGATAATTAAATTGATTAAAATGAATTTGGATTTCATCGGAATATAAAATTTTCTTAAAGATAGATGATTCTTAAATGAATTCAAAATAAAAATTAGCCATAAAAAAGGGAACTCTTTTCTGAATTCCCTTTTTTTTGATTTATAAGAACGAATAGCTTAGAAAGGATATTCGTAAATTTTTGATTCGTGGAAGAATGGGTGGCCTTTTGGTTCTAAATTTAATTTGCTCAAAGCTTCGAATACAACATAAATAAATGCTCCGGTTACGAACAATAAAGCTCCGATTTCTAAAAATCCAAAGTTGTGGAACGCTCCTACTGCACCCGGCATAATTTGATTGTAGAAATCCCAATAATGACCTATAATAATTAAAATACCCATAGCAAATACCAATTTTTGTACTCGTTTAATGCTGGAACTCATCATGATGACAAGTGGAGCAAATAAATTCACGATTAACATCCAATAGTAGCCTGGATATTGTGCATTTCTTTGTTGAAAATACTGAACTTCTTCCGGAATATTTGCATACCACTGTAGCATGAATTGGTCATACCACAAATAACTCCATAATAAGCTGAATCCAAACATATATTTTGCTAAATCATGTTGGTGATTGTCATTGAATAATGGCAATGCTCCTTTGTTTTTGAAATAAATTGAAATCATAGCCATAATAGCTACTGCCGCTACTAAATAGCTCACCATTCCGTACCACATAAACAAGGTTGAATACCAGTGCGGGTCTAATCCCATCACCCAGTCCCAAGCCATAGGGGCTGTTGTTAAAGCAAAAACAACGATGAACAATACGGCACGAGTAAATAATTTTTCAAAAACAGCTCGGTTTCCT
>JAQVDG010000088.1 GCA_028698395.1 Weeksellaceae bacterium | reverse complement strand
TGATGCATAAAAAGTGTTATTATGCACTAAAATTAAGCATTTTAGGCGAAACCACCAAGAATAATCCGCAAAACTTTTCGATAAATTAATGTTGACTGAAAGGTTTGGTTTTTGCGCAGTCTGACGGCGGTTTGCGTGTATGTGCAGTAGCGGATTAGGAGCACTTACCTGTCCGTTTAGCATAAAATTTTTTAGAAGCACAGACCTTCGATTTACCACTTCACCCGCTATTGCCACATACACGCTGTTGTAAGCTGGCCTTCTGTCCTCCGTCATTGTCAAGTCGCTGTATTTCTGTGTTTTTGCTGTCATTTTTTTAGTTTCTGTTTTCTGTCTGTCTGGCTTGTGTGTTGGCTGTTTTAAAAATTTTAGAGGGAAGGGGTTTTAAAAAATAATTTTCCTTCGGGTGGCAAAGGTGGAAGCTCTTTTGCAATTTTTGGTCTTTGCGTTGGCTTGTGCGAATTGCAAATGTGCTTACACCTGTGGGCTGACTTAGATTAGTTCTTCTATTGCTGATTTCCATATTATAAATCCTTTTTTGTTGTCTGAATAATCGTGTATAATTCTTGTAAAGTTGTCAGGACTTTTTTCTAAAAATGTCTGTCTTCCTTTTTCTCTAATAATGTTAAGTTGGTTGTCAATTTGTTTTACTTCCTCAATTAATGACGCTTTGTTTTTTGGGGTATGCCAAATGTAAGTCGCTTCTTCGGTGTCCAAGGTTTCCAAAACAACAAAATAATTTTGCTCTCCTGCAAGCAGAAATACGAATGAAAATGGATTCAACACAAAACGAATCTTCATTACTTGACTTTCGTGTTTGTCTGCTAGGTATTGAATGTGTTGTGAATGCTTGTATTGCTTGTTTTTGAGAATTTCATTCAGCAAATCTTCTGCATTAGAATACATTTTATTCTGTGCTTGTAATTCGTCAGAGGTCAAAATATTCTTCTTTTGGGGATTGAACTGCTTGAGTAATCCTTTATTCAGAAACTGCAATTTCACTCCCTCAACCACTTCTTTATTGATATGGTCAACATCCGTTGATAGTGCTAATTGGGAAGCTAATTTTCCATTTTCAAACTCGGCAAATAATTCAACAAATATTGTTTTTGATTTTAGGGTTTTGATGAAATAGGGTTTTAGCACATCAAATTCAGGTCTTATTTCAATATTTTCAATCTGAAATAGAAGTTCGGTATTCATCTCAACAATTGGATGTTTGAACGCCACACTTCCATAATGAAACTCCAATTCCTCAATTGGAACTTTGATTTTCTTGTCAATAGTTAAAACGGAATTTAAAGATGGGATTTCCTCATTTGGTTCATCAAACAAAGTTGCTTGCTTGTCAATTTTTCGATAATACGTATTTCTCTTTAAGAAAAGTCTGTTGAGATAATCAATCTTATAATCTCGAAAATCATAAATGGTCGGATTGATTTCCGAGCGTTGCACCCTGCCAATATATTGAATTAGTTTACCTTCAAAAGAAAATGGATAGACCAAAAATAAACAGCTAATATTTTGTAAATCCGTTCCTTCACCAAAATATTGCCCTGTTGTAATTAACACCTGAAAGCTACCTTCTTGTAATGTCTTCCATTTGGTTTTTTTGGAAGTTTCTGAATCTTCTCCACTCAAGGTAATGGCTTCATACGAATGTTTTAAAAACAAATACAGCGTATCAATATGCTCTTTTCGTTCGGTGATGATAACCGCTTTTTTACCCTGATTCAGTTCTTTTTTTACATCCTCTAATATCAGTTTATTTCGGGCGGTATCGTGAACCAATATTTTTGATAATGCTTCGAAATTATCGGTTTTTGAGTTATATGGAACATCTAATTCCGTGTTTCGGATGATAATTTTTGCCTGTTTATAATTTTCAATTTCAGTGGGTTGAATATTGGCAATGATTTCTCCCAAATGAGTAAAAATCATTTTTCCATCATTGTACTTTCTGAAAGGAGTAGCAGTCAATCCATACAAATAATATGTTTGTAATTTTTCAATCGTATTTCTGAAAGTTTCGGCAGGGATGTGATGGCATTCGTCCACAATGATAGTTCCGAATTGATTTTGACCGGAATCTATTTGTTTGGGTAAACTTTGAATCGTTGCCACGGTAATTTGTTTGCCGATTTTTGACTTCCCTTGACCAATAACGCCAATATCTCTTTTCGGAATACCCAAAAATGCTTCTATCCGTTCTGACCATTGCTCCAATAATTGTTTTCGGTGAACAATAATAAGGGCTGGTTGTCCTTTATCCGCAATTATTTTTAACCCAATAACCGTTTTTCCTGAACCTGGTGGTGCAACTATTACTCCGTAATCCTTTTTAGAAACCGTTTCAATTGCATCTAGTTGATGATTTCGCAAAGCGGCATTAAACGCAAAAAGAATTGATGGTTTTAGCTTTCTTTCATCTAAAAAATCAAAATCGATTTGCGATTCCTTGCAGAAACGTAAGAGCTTCCCTATAAATCCTCTTGGAATGGAAATTTCACTTTCCGATTCCTCAATCAATTTAAAATAGCGAGTTGTTTCAAATGTATTTCTACCCGATTTCTTTTTGATGAAAAACTCCGAGTTTGCAAAATTTAATTCTTCCTTTAGAAAATGGGTTAGTGTTGGAGTTAATCCATTTCTGCGGACTCTTATAGTATTGCTTAAAGAAATGCTAAGTTTTCCATTTGTTGGTTGCGTTGTTATTATCGGAACATCAGTCGATAATGTTTTGTATAGTTCATCTAAATGATCTGTAGAAACTTTTTGAATGTTTTTCAGAAAATTCCATTGGTCAGTGAAAGGTTCAAATGTTTCGGGATGAACAAAACAGCTATTCCCATTTTCAAAAGTGGGTTTATAAAATGGTAAAGCAATCAAGTTTCCAAAGCCTTTACCTGAAAGAAAATCCTGATTGGGAAACAATCTATCAAAACTGGAGCTTTTATCAAACATTGAAAACGCACCCGATTGTTCTAAAATTGAAATAAAAATTTTTCGACTTCTTATAGCAGGATATGGTTTATCAAAAAATATCCAAACGTGCCCGCCATTTCCTGAGCGGGAACGCTCCAAGTAGGTAGGGATTTCTTTTTCTTTACAAGCATTAAGAAAGGTAACGGCTTCATTTTGCCAATTGGCTTTATCAAAATCTGCGGCTAAAAACCAAGTGGTATTGTCTTGTAATAAGGGATAAACTCCAATCTGATGAAAACCGTCCAAATGCTTTTGAATTTGTTCACCTGTAAGTTTCAGATAAGACTTTTCTGTGAAATTCTGAAATGTTCCTCCATTCATTTTATGTACCCTTAAACGATATGGGTCATAAAAATAAGCAGGCATATAGCCAGATTTGTTTCCTTTCTCCCAACGAACTGCAAACACATCTTCACGTCCTTTGAATAGGGAGCGGAAAAGTTGGATTTGCGATGAAGGGGAAACATTCATTTAAAGGAAGCTTATAGTTCATTAATTTCCTTTTCAATTAAACGATATTTGTCTTTTACATCTTCACCCGAATAAAAGTCTAGCAAGTCTTTTTTGGTTAATGTTCCTTGACTTAAAAAGCGTTTCAAATATTCTTGATTGAATTCCATCAATAGGATTGATTTTTCCAATTGCTTTAAAATTGCTTTGTTATTGTCAATGTTGTTTTGAACCAAAGATTTTATTGTCAATACTTCGTTAATGTCTTTGATGATACGGTTTACCATCATTGCTAGAACATCTTTGTCTAGTTCGATTTCTCTTGCATTTAATGCAATGTCACGAGCCAACATATAGGCAATGGCTAAATTGCTGTAATCTCCCTTTTGTGAATTGATAATGGCAACGAAACCAACTCCGGGAATGTAACCTACATTTTCAAAATTCTTAAGAATGGAGTTTTCAACTAACGAAATATCAAAAACAATCAAACTTACTTTGCTGTCTCTGTTGGCTTGTGCTTCTATTAACTGACTCCAAGCTGTGTCAGACTTACGAGTGAAAATATCTTTGCTCTCAATATCTCCTAATCGAACACTTTTGTCAAACTTACACTCAATAGCAATTTTTAAATCAGGAGTTCCATTTACTTCACAGATGATATCTCCTGTTTTGTTTTTTGGTAAATTACCCGCTGAATTGCCTGTCAAAAATGCTCTATCTTTTAGGCGTTTGTCGGCAAAATATTGATTTAAAAAATCCGCAATTTCATCTTCTGCCAAAGTTCCTTTGATGGTTGATTTATAGAAAAGTTCTTTCTTCATTTCAAAAATCATTTTCAAACTTTCGAGTTCTGTACCTAACTCGTTGGATGTCTTTGAAAGAAAAGATGAAATTCTATCTTCCATTAAAGCCAATACGCCAATGTAAATTGCTCTTAGCAATTTCTCATCTCTTTCATTTGCAGGAAGATTGTCAAAGTAATTGAAAACGATTTGATTTTCGATTTCAAATTCTTTGATTTCAATTCTTTTGAGTTGTTGGTTTATTTTTATTAGGTCTTTACCCGATTCTTTCATAGGGATAAACATTTTTATAGTTTCTATGGAGATATGACCCTAATGAAGGAGCATCTCGTAAATTTTCAAATTCGTGTAAAGGAACACCTTTATAAACATAAAGACTTCCATTAAGGAATCTTACATAAACTTGTTCGTTTTGCTCGTCATAACCAATACTTTCAATATTGGATGAACTTACTGGAATCATTTCTGGTACACTCATAATTTATAATTTTTATTTCGCCAAGATTTTAAAAGACTTTTGTATTCATTTTCAGTGTTTTCAATTGTTCGAAGCCATTTTTCAGATGCCTTTGGGTCAGAACTTTTCGGAGCGTTAGATATTTTAAAGAATTTCACTCTTGATGGTATTTTTACAGCTTCTCCTGAAATTAATGCTTCTCCTGTTCTTAAACTTGGAAGTAAATCAACCATACTTTGTAATTCATCTTGAACAACAGATCTTATATGTCCTCTATCTTTTGAATTGTTCATTCTTAAAGCTATCATTGTTCCACATTGACTTAGAACAGTTTCATCTAATTCAGATGGTCTTTGGGTAACTAATAACAAACCTACCCCGTATTTTCTTCCTTCTTTTGCAATCATTTGAACAGTTCTTGAAGATATTGAATGTTCACCTGCCTTTAAGTAACTATGTGCTTCTTCAAGAACGATTAATAACGGTTGATTTTTACCACCAACTTTAGTGTTCACTCCCCAAAACAAACCATCATAGATTATTTTGTAGTAAATATTTCAATTGGATATTTTCTTTCTGCCTGACCTATCCAGTTAGCAAAATCAGTGTGAACTAACTCACTCACAATGTCTTTAGTTGCGATTTTTGTATCCTCAATTTTGTGGACACTAACCATTTTTCTAACATTCTTTTTAATTTCGACTATAAGATTTTCGAAATCATCCTTTTTCAAAGTGTTTAATGTTCCTCCTCCTATAAAACTTGCTTTTTGTTCAAGGTTAGATAAGATTGTTTCTATATTGAAGTTTTGTTCACCTAGTTCTTTCTTTATCTCTTCTAATGCAGTTTTATATTTTCCTTCTACTTCACCTACTGCTTTTATAATTTCAGTCGTCATCTGACCGATTGCAGGTACTGTAAGTGATTTCTCGCTTTTTCGAGAAAGTGAACTTCCAGCACCAAATAGAAACCCAATTCTCTTTTTATCAGAGATTAGTATTTGCTGAATTCCTCTTATATATTCAGAAGGGTCGTGTGTAATCATATTTTCAAACTATTTACTCCTATTTAATCTCCTTGCTGAAAGCTTTTTCCAAATGCTATCTGCCAATTTTATTTCCTTATCCGTAAAGCCATATCCATCTTTCAGAATTTGCTTATTGGTGATTTTTAAAATTTCGTCAATGCTTTTTTTATCTCGCATCATTTTGTCAATGGTGGCAAGTAAATCTGCATTGTCGGTTTGGTAGGGGAGCAGTATCTTTCCTGCTTCGCTTGGCATTAGTTCCAAAACACCACCGCCATAACTACGACCAACAATTTCAGAAAAAGCCAATGACAATGAATTGTAAAAACTGGCTATGAAGGCGTTTTTATCCGTGTCTTTTTTCATAAATACACGGTGCATTGTGTCGGTTGTATATGCGTTTGCTTCGTTCAGAATTAAACGTGGGTAAAGGTTGTTTCTACGGATAAATAAGGCATCTGAAAGTTTGATGGAAGGAATCACAAACCAATCATCACGAATGCCTGTTTTGTAACCTTTATTAACGCCCATTGATTCACCCAAACGAATGTAAGAGTTAGCTCCTTTGTGTCCGTTGATTTTCTCTTTTGCAGGGAATACCAATAAGTGGGCTTTTGCTTTGGTTTGCCTGTTAAGTTTCCAATCCTTTTCTGTAAAAATTACGCTGTTTACCTGAACGCTTCTGCCAACCATTGGCTTTGCGTATTCTTTCAGGTCGTATGCTTCTACAACAGGCAAAGGAACAGTGAAATAATCATTTGCTCCTGTGGTAATGCCAACTTCTACGCTGGCGTAATTTCCAATTGTCGGAACTTTTCGTTTTTTGGCAATCTGTTCTAAAAAGTCGATTTCTTCTTGTTCCAAAAAGTAATAAGTCCATTTGTTTGAATTAAAATCTATCTTTTTGGAAGGACTTTTCAGGATGTTTACATCCAACTTTTCAAGGTCGGAAGCGTCTTTTAATTCAAGGTGTTCAATCAAATGAGAATCGCTTCCGTTTTTCTCGCAAAGCAGTAAAACAACTTCTTGCTGAATGTCAGGGAAAACTAGCTTTTCAAAAGAAATGATGTTGATTTTATTATAGAAATGAGCCAAAAACTCACGGAGTTGTTGAGCATACGAAACCTGCAACAATTCCGCAGGAATCACAAAGCCAATTTTGCCTTTTTCTTTAAGCAATAAACTTGAACCAACTACAAAAGATACCCAAGCATTGGTCAGTTTGGAGTATTTCAGTTTAGCTCGATTGAAAACCCTGATGGCTTCATTTTGCTGTTCTTCCTGAAAATATTGATAACGAATGTAAGGCGGATTTCCAACCACTAAATCAAATTTTTGGGTGGTTTCATTGCAATACAAATGAAAATCTGTATTAATTACATTCTTGTTATTGAGTTTGATTTCATCCGCTTTTTCGGCTTCCACTTCATCAAACTCAATAGCTGTTACCGATTTGAATTTATAGTTGTTCTCTTTGAGTTGTTCAAGGAAAACACCATCACCACAACTCGGCTCTAAAATTTCATAATCAGAACTTCCATTGATGCCCCATTTCAAAATGAATGCAGCAATTGGCTCAGGTGTATAAAATCCACCTCTCAATTTCTCGGCTGTTGCGTTTTTAATTAGCTTCATACAATTCTTTGATTAATGGGATTAATGAATCTTCACTACCTAAATCGTATAATTTAGCTAATAGCTTTTCTAGGTTGGCTTTCTCTCTTACAAATTGTCCTTGTAGTGGGGTTAAAGCCCTTTTATTTCCTACGTTTGCATCTATTTGGTCATAAATGCTGATTAATTCTTTTTGAGTTTCTACGATTTTGTCGTGAAGTGTTTTTTGTTTGGAATCTGAAAAATCAATCTTTCTGATTGGTAGGTTTTTCAAAACCTTTGTACCTCTCGCTATGTAACCACCTCT
>JAQVDG010000087.1 GCA_028698395.1 Weeksellaceae bacterium | reverse complement strand
ATTTTTAGCAACTTTCTCTTTTGGTCAATACAAAAGAGCCGACTTTAATTTAGTTGGAAAAGTGAAAAGTCTTCAATCAGTTACAAAATCATATTATAATCCCAACGAAACAGCTGTTTCCGGATTTTTAGACAGTGAGCAATTTGATTCTGTTTATTGGGAATTTAATGAAAAAGGTGGAATTATTTTAAGTGAAAATTATTCCGATTACAGAGGAAAATTAGGTGTTTTTGATAAAACAATTTATCACTATAATTTTTCCAATCAAATTGAAAAAGTAGAAACAATTTTGATTCAAAATGGAGAAGAACCAAGAAAAATTACACAAAAAAAGAAATTCTATTACATAAAAAATCAATTAGTCCGAATAGATGAATTCAATTCAGGGCGAACAACCAACCAATTTTGGGTTGCTAATTATGTGTACAATGTACAAAATCATCTGAGTGAGAAAATATTTTGGATGGAAGATGAAATTTTTTCCAAAAATACTTATGAATTTGACTCTAATTTCAATCTACTCAGCGAAAAAAATTACCATAACAACGGTTCTTTGGGAAAAGTAATTTTGTATGAAAACAACAAAGAAGGACAAGTTGTGAAAATTCGTACAAGTATTGGAAACAAAGAAACTACAGAAATTTTTGAATATGGAAAGTTTTATAAAAATTTATACGAAACAAGAGATGAAAACGGAAAAATCATCCAAACTGAACGCTATGACGAAATGGGTTGGTTAACCGAAGTTCAAAAATTTAATTATAAAATTCAAAAAGTTGACAATTATAGTTTTATCTTTGAATTTGATAAAAATAATAACTGGATTCAGTGCGAAATTTCAAAAAACAAACATCCGGTTTACTTAATTCAAAGAAAAATAACCTACTTTAAATAATCATTCTTATGGAAGCAAATGAAAATCCGAACGAAAACGAAAATTATACCGATACCTCTTCAAAAATCTCATCGAAAAAAAAAGAATATATTCTGATTGCTATTCTGGCAGTAGCCTTGTTGGGAAGTTTAACCTATATTCTTACTCAAAATAAAAAAAGTACAGAAACAATTGAACATCTGAATTTAGATTTAAAAAATACAGAAGAAGCAAAATTTATTTTACAACAAGAATTTGATAATTTAAACTCTGAATTCAGTTTGATTCAACGCGATTTAAACGAAAAAGATTCTTTGTTAAACCGTCGTGATGAGGAAATTGCGAAAAAACAAAAAGAAATCCAATCTTTACTAAACAAAAAAGATGCTACCGAATCTGATTTGCGAAAAGCTCAAAGTTTAATCAATTCACTTAATTCTGAAATCGGGCAGTACAAAGAGGAAATTGCAGTTTTAAAAGCAAAAAATGATTCTTTAACTTTAGTAAATGATACTTTGCAATTTGAAAAAGCAAATTTATCGAATGAAGTAGCCATTCAAACCAAACGTGCTGATGATTCTGAGAATAAACTTCGAGCAACTTTTTCGGTTTCTAATTATCAAATTTCCGGTTTAAAAGTCAGAAAAAGCGGAAAAGAAATTGAAACCGATAAAGCAAAACGAATTGATAAAATCAGAGTAAGTTTTGATTTAGACCCGAATGCTTGGGTAGAATCCGGAGAAACCGAAATTTACATTGCAATTTACAAGCCCGACGGGAAATTAGGTAAATTCAAAGATGCCAACCCGGGAGAATTAGAAACCTGGTCTTTAGGAACTGTCTTTTATTCCGATAAATTATCTTTTCATTATCAAAAAGGAACTAAAAAGAATATTTCATTTGATTGGGAAGATTTTGAATTTCCAAAAGGGACATACAAAATTGACTTGTATCAAAACGGAATGAAAATCGGACAAGAATCATTGAAATTACGTTAAATTCAGTGAATTATTCCACAAAAATAGTTTCCTTTAAAATAAGCTCGTTAACTTCGCAACAAATTTTCTGAAAATGGAATTAATTGATTTCATCCTGCATATTGATGCACATTTGGCTGAATTCATCCGAGATTACGGTTATTGGATTTATGCCATTTTATTTCTCATCATTTTTATTGAAACCGGCATAGTCGTTATGCCTTTTTTACCGGGTGATTCTTTACTTTTTGCTGCCGGAATGTTAGCTGCTCAACCCAACGAATTAAATGTAGGAATCGTTATTGTTTTATTACTCATAGCCGCTGTTTCCGGCGATTCATTAAATTATTCCATTGGAAAGAAGTTTGGAATGAAAGTTACAAAAATCAAGATTTTCGGAAAGCAATTCGTTCAACAAGAACACATCGATAAAACTCATTCATTCTATGAAAAATACGGAAGTAAAACTATTGTAATTGCTCGCTTTGTCCCCATTGTCAGAACTTTAGCACCTTTTGTAGCCGGAATCGGACGAATGAGTTACGCCACTTTTATTACTTATAATGTCGTTGGTGCAATTTTATGGGTAGTCGGCATTACTTTAGTTGGCTATTTTCTTGGAAATGTGCCGATTATAAAAGATAATTTTTCAACAGTAGTCATTGGAATTGTTTTAATTTCCATTTTACCAATTATAATTGAAATCATCAAAGCCAAATATTCTGAATCCAAAAATAAAACAGCTTAGATGACGGATTTAAATAAAATATATTCCTCAAAACGTTTGGATGTTGATCAAACTCAAGATACACGAAGCGATTATCAACGTGATTTTGACCGGATTATATTTTCATCAGCATTTCGCCGATTACAAAACAAAACCCAGGTTTTTCCTTTGCCGGGAAGTGTTTTTGTTCATAACCGATTGACTCATTCATTAGAAGTTGCTTCGGTTGGGCGTTCTTTGGGAAGTTTAGCAGGTGAGTTTATTTTCAAAAATTTTAAAACACAATTAACCGAAACTTCACAACAATTTTACAGCTATAATTTATACGATGTGATTTCATCGGCTTGTTTGTGCCATGATGTTGGAAATCCGGCATTTGGACATTCAGGAGAAGATGCTATTGCTTCTTTTTTTGAACGAAAAGAAACCCATGAAAACGGAGAAAAAACAATTTTTCGTCAACGTTTTTCAGATAAAGAATGGACGGATTTCATTCATTTTGAAGGAAATGCTAATGCCATTCGGATTTTAACACAACGACAAAGCGGGAAAGACCAAACCGGTTTAGGATTGACTTTTGCCACTTTAGCTTCGATTTTAAAATATCCTTGCGAATCGAGTGCCCGAAATAAAAAAATTCTGAATCGCAAAAAATTTGGTTTTTTTCAGTCAGAAAAAGAAAATTTTCAAAAAATCGTAGCAGAAACTCAAATGATTCCCGAAACGGATGAATTTATTGTTTATAAACGACACCCTTTTGTTTGGTTAGTAGAAGCGGCTGACGATATTTGTTATAATATTATTGATTTGGAAGATTCACATCGTTTGGGAATCATTGATCATGATAAATGCAAAGATTTATTGTTGCAACTCATTTCTACGTTCGATGAAAAAAGCGGAAATCGTGTGAAATCCCGATTGGAAAAGATTTTCGATAAAAACGAACGTATTGCTTATTTACGTGCCAAAGCCATCGGACAATTGATTAATTCTACCTTTGAGGTATATTGTGAACAGTTTGATTTAATTTTAAACGGTAATTTAAATCAATCGCTTTTAGATGGTGTAAAAACTGCAAAAGGAAATGCAGTAACAGAAGTTTTAAATGAAATTGAAGATTTTTCGGTGAAAAATATTTACAACCATTATTCAGTCATTGAAATTGAAAATGCCGGATTTCATTTAATGAATGAATTATTATCACATTTTATTGAACCTATTTTGAAACTAAATCGTTCAAAATCAGATGAAAAAGCAATTAAACTAATTCCGGCTCAATTTTTATACGAAGATGAATCTGATTATAAAAAAGTAATGGGAATTTTAGATTTTGTTTCGGGAATGACCGATAACTTTGCGGCAGAGTTGTACCGAAAAATCAAAGGAATCGAAATGGGAATGCGACGATAAATCAAGAAAATAATTGAGCTAAATCAATTCCTCCAAAATTCGCTGAACTCATTAATAAAAAAACTTTTTCTGATTTTTCCATTTGTTCTAAATCCTGTTTTAATTCAGAAGAAACCGTGAAAACCCGAATATTTTCATCACCAAAAGCTTTTCGGATGTCATCAGGTGAAATAGCTTCCATTCTTTTGATTTTCAACGCTTCCGGATTGTAATAAATAATTTTCTCATCTGCCGAATCTAAAGCACCTTGGTATTCCGACAAAAATTGAGCATTTAAACTGCTATAAGTATGCAATTCTAAACAAGCAATTAATTTTTTATCAGGAAATTGTTCGCGAACGGCTTTTGTAGTTGAAATTACTTTGCTCGGCGCATGGGCAAAATCTTTATAAGCCACATATTCAGATGTTTTACGAATTAACTCCAAGCGTTTGGAAGCACCTTTAAATGTTTGAATCGCTTCATAAAAATCCTCATCCATAATGCCTAATTGATTACAAATCAACCGAGCTCCTTCTAAATTACTTAAATTATGTTTTCCGAAAATTTCCAAAGGAATCGGTCCTTCAAATGTATTCAAATAAGTAATTCCATTCTCAATGCTGTACTCAGGCGTTTTATACGCTATTTTCCGAATAGTATTTTCTGAATTTTCTACTACATTCACTACATTTTCATCTTCTGAATTGTAAATCACAGAACCCCCTTTGATGATACTGTCAGTAAATAATTCAAACTGATGTATATAATTTTCAAACGTTGGAAAAACATTGACATGATCCCAAGCAATTCCACTGATTAGTGCAATATTTGGTTGGTACAAAAGGATTTTCGGTCTTTTATCCAAAGTAGAAGAAAGATATTCATCGCCTTCCATCACCATGAAATTATTTTCTTCGGTTAATTTCACCATAACGTCAAAACCGTCTAATTGTGCTCCCACCATATAATCCACATCCTTATTGTGGTAATGCAAAACGTGTAAAATCATGGAAGTAATGGATGTTTTTCCGTGTGAACCGGCAATAACAATTCGGGTTTTTTCTTTGGATTGTTCATATAAATATTCCGGGTACGAATAAATTTTTAAACCTAATTCCTTGGCTTTTAGCATTTCCGGATTATCAGCATGAGCATGCATTCCTAAAATAACCGCATCCAAATCTGAAGTGATTTTTTCAGGAAACCAACCCATTTCTTCCGGAAGTAAACCTCTTTGTTTCAAGCGTGATGCGGAAGGTTCAAAAATTGCATCGTCCGAACCCGAAACCTGATATCCTTTTTCGTGTAAAGCAATGGCTAAGTTGTGCATGGCACTTCCTCCAATGGCAATAAAATGTACTTTTTTCATTTTAATTTCAGTGCTGAATTATTATTCAAAAAAATCTTGAGGTTCACGATCACTTAAAATTTCTTCAATAGGTTTCACTTTTAAAAACTCCGGTGATTGTTCGATGGCATCCATTATTTTTTTCATAATATCATCATAATCCTCATTTTCATAATCAATATCCAAAGGTTCTTTGAATTTCATAGTTGGTTTTCCACCCATTTTTTTGATTTTCAATCCTTTTTTATCAAAAGCTCTTCGGAATCCGTTGATTACAACCGGAACTACAATGGGTTTTGATTTTTTGATTAAAAGAGCCGTTCCTCTTCGCCCAGGTGCAAAAGCAGTCGTCGTTCCTTGTGGAAAAGTAACTACCCAGCCATTTTGAAGTGCTTTTTCAATATTGGTCACTTCTGAAACATCTACTTTCCGGTTGACATCTTTACCTGCTTGCCGCCAAGTTCTTTTGACCATAATTGCTCCGGTATAAGCAAACAATTTAGTCAAAAAACTATTTTTCATAGTTTCTTCGGCAGCAATATAGTAAAAGTCAATTTTTGGATTTAAAAGGTAAATCGGGTTTTTAATCGTATTGATAAATCCGTTTTTTGTAGCACAGAAGACATGGTACATTGCAAAAACATCAGCAAAATAAGTCTGGTGATTAGATACAAATAAAACATTAGTATTAGGCAAGTTTTCAAAGTTCTCTGTACCGAATATTTTAAGTTGATTGTAGCAGTTATATCGGAAATAAGTAAATCCACCCAATATGAAAATCAGACTTCTTTTTAAAAAATAGAGATGACCAAATGCATCTCTGTAAACATTCTTTTTTACTGCTTTCTGTTTTCCCATTATCGATTAAAAATTCTAACGAATCTGCAAATTTAAAGTTTTTCTATCAATGTACCGAATTCGGAAAGAATCATTGCGGTCGCTCCCCAAATATAAGTATCTTCTCCTAATTCATATCCCGGAATTTCTACTAAATATTCTGAAAATTTTCGTTCAAAAACCGCCGGTTTTGCCAACATAAATACTTCTAAGTCCAAAGGAATAATTTGTGCTACTTCTTCTTGTTGCGGAATAAATTCCGGTACTCCATAATGGATTCCAACAAAAGGGTAAACCAAAAAATTACTCGGTGGAATGTACAATTCTGTCAATTGTTTGATGATTTCGATATTTTCATCTTCTACGCCCAATTCTTCTACTGTTTCTCTCAAAGCAGTCTGTGCCAAATTCAAATCTTCCGGTTCAAAAGCACCACCCGGCAACGAAATTTGATTGGAATGAATTCCGTTGTAAAAAGGACGAAGTGTAACCGGAAATTCTATATTTCCTTCATCATTTTCATACAACAAAATCAAAACCGAAGCGATTCTCGGGCTTGTTTTTTTGATTTCTTCTAAATTGAAACTTTCACGATAAGGCGGTGATAAACGCATTTGTGCATCTAAACCCGGTAGTTCTTTATCATAATTTTCCAATTGATATTTTAAATCTTCTAAATCCAAAATAGTTATAATTTTTGAGTGTAATAATTAAAATCTTTCATTATAATATCAATAAAATCCGCATCGTTTTGTGTGGACTGAATATCCAATATCAATTCCAATTTTTTTCGTAATCGTTCCAATGTTTTACGATCGCCTCGTTTCTTTGCTGCAGTAAAAGCATCTTTAATAATCCGGGCATCATTATCGGTTAGTTTTATAACTTGCGGATAAACCGGAATGTAATCTTCTTGAATTTCTTTTAAAATCGTAATAGAAATGGAATGTTTTTCTTTGAGTTTCAAAACCGTAGTTCCGGCTATTTTATCACCAATTCTCTGTGCATTTTTACTTTGAATTATAGAAAAAAAAGCAATGGCACCACTTCCAAACAATAAAACGAAGGCTAAAGCAGTCGCTATTTCTAATCCAAATAAAGGGATGAAAAATAAAAGTAGGAAAATTCCTGTCCAAAAATCGACCAAACGAAATGCCCAACGACTAAAATATTCAGAAAAACCGGCTCGATAACCATTTAATTTTACAACTCGAATTCCACAAATTTTTTTACCGAATGTCTGTCCGTTAAAAAAATATTCTGTCCACAGAGAATAAAAAAAAGCAGGGAAAATCAAAATAGTAAACAAAATCTGAAGGAAAGAACTTAGTTCAAAAATAGAAGCGAATGTCGATTCTTCTGGGAAAAACCATCCGGAGCGGATTAATTCATAAAAAATATAAATGCTTAGAGTTAAATACAATCCAATGAATACTATATCCAATAAAAACGCCAATATGCGTCGTAGTATTCCGGCTTGTAAAGCAGAAACACTGACATTAAAAGGAGTTTTAATCGTTATGGTTGACATCTGAAAATTTATACCCAAAAGTACAATAA